>JAEUJG010000453.1 GCA_016794765.1 Spirochaetaceae bacterium
CTACGAGGGGAGGCCTTAGGGCCTCCCCATTTCTCAACCGCGCCCCCTGGCCCAGCGCCGAGCGGGGCGCGCGCACGCAGAGGTTCCAATGGGACAGGAAAGTCCGCTTCTCTCCCTCGAGCACGTCTCGAAGGAGTTCTATGGCAATCGCGTCCTCCACGACGTCTGCTTCGAGCTTAGGAAGGGCGAGATTCTCGGCCTCGTAGGCGAGAACGGCGCCGGCAAGACGACGCTCATGCGCATCCTCTTCGGGATGCCGGTGATCGCGGAGACGGGCGGATTCGGCGGTCGCGTCTGCATCGAGGGGCAGGAAATGAAGTTCCAGAGCCCCTTCGACGCCCTGGACGCCGGCATCGGCATGGTGCACCAGGAGTTCAGCCTGATTCCCGGCTTCACGACGACGGAAAACATCGTCCTGAACCGCGAGTCGATGAAGGCGAACGTCCTCAAGTACGTCTTCGGCGAACGGATGAGCGTCCTCGACCGTCCCGAGATGCGGCGGCGGGCCGAGCGCGCCATCGCCAAGCTCGACGTCAAGCTCGACCCGGACATGCTCGTCTCCGAGATGCCCGTGGGCCACAAGCAGTTCACCGAGATCGCCCGCGAGATCAACCGGGAGAAGACCCGGATCCTCGTCCTCGACGAGCCCACCGCCGTGCTCACGGAGAGCGAGGCCGAGATCCTCCTCGCCTCCCTGCGCAAGCTCGCGGCCCAGGGCATCGCGATCATCTTCATCTCGCACCGCCTCCACGAGGTCGTGTCCGTGGCCGACCGCGTGGTCGTCCTCCGGGACGGCGGCGTCGTCAAGGACACGCCGGTCGCCGGCGTCACGGTGCGCGACATCGCCTCCTGGATGGTCGGCCGCGACATCGCCACCGGCCGTACCGAGGCGGTCGCGGACCGCTCCGCCTCCCCGGAGCTCCTCCGGGTCGAGGGCCTCTGGGTCGACATGCCCGGCGAGCGCGTCCGGAGCGTGAACCTTTCCGTCCGGGAGGGCGAGATCTTCGGCATCGGCGGCCTCGCCGGCCAGGGCAAGCTCGGCATCCCGAACGGCATCATGGGACTCCACCACGCGGCGGGCAAGGTCTTCGTCGCCGGCAAGGAGGTCCCGCTCAACGATCCCCGCGCGGCCCTCCTCGAGGGCATGGCCTTCGTTTCCGAGGACCGGCGCGGCGTCGGCCTCCTCCTCGACGAGAGCCTGGACTGGAACATCGCCTTCACCGCGATGCAGATCCAGGACCGCTACCTCAGGAAGGCCCTGGGCGGCCTCTTCAGGGTGCGCGACGAGAAGGCGATGCGCGAACTCGCCGAGGAGTACATCAAGCTCCTCGAGATCAAGTGCACGAGCCACCGCCAGGCCGCCAAGGAGCTCTCCGGCGGCAACCAGCAGAAGATCTGCCTGGCCAAGGCCTTCGCGGTCCGCCCGCGGCTCCTCTTCGTCTCCGAGCCCACGCGCGGCATCGACGTGGGCGCCAAGAAGCTCGTCCTCGACACGCTGCACCGCTACAACCGCGAGTACGGCACGACGATCGTCATGGTCTCGTCCGAGCTCGAGGAGCTCAGGTCCATCTGCGACCGCGTCGCCATCGTCGACGAGGGCCGCATAGCCGGCATCCTCCCCCCGACCGCCGAGCTCGCCGAGTTCGGTTTCCTCATGTCCGGCGAGGCGGCCGCGGAAGCACAGGGCGACAAGAAGGAGGCCGCGCGTGCCTGACCTCAAGAAATTCATCACCGACTTCGGCTGGCCGCGGATCATCATTTTCCTCTTCCTCATCTTCCTCTTTATGGCCGCGCCCTTCGTCAACGTCCGGATCGACGCCTCGATCGCCGACGTGCTCAACCGCTTCGGCCAGTCCGCCGTCCTCGTGTTGGCCCTCGTGCCGATGGTCCAGGCCGGCTGCGGCCTCAACTTCGGCCTGCCCCTGGGCATCATCGGCGGCCTCATCGGCGCCACGATGTCCATGCAGTTCGGCCTCGTCGGCTTCGCAGGCTTCTTCGGCGCGATCGCCCTGGCGGCGCCCTTCGCGCTGGCCTTCGGCTGGGGCTACGGCCGCCTCCTCAACAAGGTCAAGGGCGAGGAGATGACGATCGCCATGTACGTCGGCTTCGCCAGCGTCATGCTCATGAGCATCATGTGGCTGATCCTGCCCTACAACAGCCCGAAGATGGTCTGGGGCTACGCCGGCAAGGGCCTCAGGACGACGATCTCCGTCGAGGGTTACTGGTCCAAGATCCTGAACGACTTCCTCGCCGTCCGGATCGGCAAGTTCTTCATCTTCCCGACGGGCCTCATCCTCTTCGTCTGCTTCTGCGCCTTCCTGATGTGGCTCTTCCTCAGGACCAAGACCGGCACGGCGATGACGGCCGTCGGCTCCAATCCCGACTACGCGCGCGCCTCGGGCATCAGCGTGGACAAGATGCGGACGATCTCCGTCATGCTCTCCACCCTCCTCGGCGCCGTGGGCATCATCGTCTACGAGCAGAGCTTCGGCTTCATCCAGCTCTACGACTCGCCCCTCTTCATGGGTTTCCCCGCCGTCGCGGCCCTCCTCATCGGCGGCGCCTCGGTGAACAAGGCGAGCATGGTGAACGTCCTCGTCGGAACCATCCTATTCCAGGGCCTGCTCACGATGACGCCCTCCGTCATCAACAGCCTGCTCCAGAACGACATGTCGGAGGTCATCCGCATCATGGTGTCCAACGGCATCATCCTTTACGCGCTGACGCGGAAGACGAAGGTGACCAAATGAGCGGAAAGCGCAGCATCGGCCGTTTCCTCCGGGACAACGCGGTCGTCCTCATCTTCCTGGCCCTCACGGTCGCGGCGATCAAGCCCTCGGGCTACTCCCTCGCCTACATCGGCCAGGAGATCATCACGCGCCTCGGGCGCAACTCCTTCCTCGTCCTCGCCCTCCTCCTGCCGATCTTCGCGGGCATGGGCCTCAACTTCGGCATGACCCTCGGCGCGATGGCGGGCCAGGTCGGCCTCATCTTCGCGGTCGACTGGGGCGTCGCCGGCTGGCGCGGCCTCGTCTTCGCCGTCCTCATCGGCGTTCCCATCTCCGTCTTCCTGGGTTGGGTCTGCGGCAAGGTGATGAACAAGGCCAAGGGCCGCGAGATGGTCACGGGCTACATCCTCGCCTTCTTCATGGACGGCGTGTACCAGTTCTTCGTGCTCTACATGCTCGGCCAGGCGATTCCCATCCGCTCGAGCTCCATTCTCCTCTCGCGCGGCTACGGCATCCGCAACACGCTGAACCTGCAGATCGTGCGCCAGTCGCTCGACACGATCGTACCCTTGAAGATCGGGCCCTTCATGTTCCCGATCGTGACCTTCCTGGTCATCGCCGCGCTCTGCGTCTTCGTCGTCTGGTTCAAGAAGATCAAGCTCGGCCAGGACATGCGCGCGGTCGGCAACGACATCGTGGTCGCCGACGCCGCGGGCGTGCCCGTGGAGCGGACGCGCATCATCGCGATCATCATCTCCACGGTCCTCGCCTGCGTGGGCCAGGTCATCTTCCTCCAGAACATGGGCACGATGGCCACCTACAGCGCCCACACCCAGACGGGCTTCTTCGCGGTCGCCGCGATCCTCGTCGGCGGCGCCTCGGTCAAGCGCGCCGGACTCCCGAACGTCTTCATCGGCGTCATCCTCCTCCACGCGCTGTTCGTCGTCTCCCCGATGGCCGGCCAGCGGCTCTTCGGATCGGCGATGATCGGCGAGTACTTCAGGCAGTTCATCGGCTACGGCATCATCGCGCTTTCGCTGGTCCTCTACGCCTGGCGCGCGCGCAAGGAAGCGGCCGCCGCCCGCGCGCTGCAGCGCGAGGGCGAGGCCGCCCCCGTCAACGGAGGTGCCGCATGAGCGCACAGACCAAAGGCTTCAAGCTCGACCCGGTCCGCCTGGCGGTCAGGGCCGCCCTCGTCCTCGCCTACCTCGCCCTCGGCGCGGCGGTCTTCCTGAGCGGCCGGACCCACACGGTCATCGTCGACTACAAGGGAGCCGAGGACGGCTCCTACCAAGCGGTCGAGCAGGTTTCCGTCACCGTCGGCGAAAACGAGGCCCTCGAGTACATGGGCGGCGACTTCCGCGACAAGGTGACCGTGCGGAGCCAGCGCCAGAAGCTCGTCATCGAGCCCTTCTCCGGCGGGGACAAGATCGAGAAGACCTTCACCATTCCGGTCGGCACCGACGTCATCCTTCTTTCCGTGGCCAAGGCCGCGGCCGGGATCGAGCCCTTCGTCGAGACCTTCGTGGCCTCGACGGTCCGGGAGAACACCGACGACGCCGGTTCGGGCGAGGCCTTCACCTCCCCCGAATCCACGTCGGCGACCGATCCGGCCACGGCGCCGCCCTCGGACGCCCCGCCGGCTCCTCCCGCTCCCTGAGCGGCGTTTCCCCGTTCTTACAAGGACGTCCGGCCCGCGCCGGGCGTCCTTTTTCGTTCACCCGGCGGCGACGGCACGGCGCCGCGGGCGGGCCGCGGCGCCACGGCGGCCGCGGGGCCGCGCGGCGAGCTTGAAACGGCTCGCGGCCATAAGGTATCATCCTTCGAAATACCGCGCGAACGACGGCAGTCGAGGGAGCACTCCATGGCGAAGTATCCGTTCACCGAGATCGAGAAAAAGTGGCAGCGGCGCTGGGACGAGGGCAAGTCCTACCGCGTGCTCGAGGACCCGAAATTCCCGAAGGAAAAACGGCGCTACGTCCTCGACATGTTCCCCTATCCCTCCGGCGCCGGCCTCCACGCCGGCCACGTGGAAAACTACACGATCACCGACATCTACAGCCGCTATCTCCGGATGAACGGCTTCAACGTCCTCCACCCGATGGGCTTCGACGCCTTCGGCCTCCCCGCGGAGAATTACGCGATCAAGACCGGCACCCACCCGGCCGTGACGACGCAGGCCAACGTCGACAAGTTCCGCGAGCAGATCAAGTCCATGGGCTTCCTCTACGACTGGGACCGCGAGCTTTCGACGACCGACGTCGAGTACTACAAGTGGACCCAGTGGATCTTCCTCCAGCTCTACAAGGCCGGCCTCGCCTACGAGTCCGACAAGCCGATCAACTGGTGCCCCTCCTGCAAGACCGGCCTCGCGAACGAGGAGGTCGTGGACGGGGAGTGCGAGCGCTGTCACACCAAGGTGACGCGGAAGAAGCTCCGCCAGTGGGTCCTCAAGATCACCGCCTACGCCGACCGCCTCCTCGCGGACATCGACAAGGTGGACTGGCCGGAGCCGATCAAGCAGATGCAGCGCAACTGGATCGGCCGCAGCGAGGGCGCGACCGTGCGCTTCGCCGTGGACGGGACGGGCGACCTCATCGAGGTCTTCACCACGCGGCCCGACACCCTCTTCGGCGCGACCTACATGGTCCTGGCGCCCGAGCACGCCCTGGTTCCCAAGATCACCTCCGCCGCGCATCGCGCCGCCGTGGACGGCTACGTCGAGGCCGCCGCCCGCAAGAGCGATCTCGAGCGCACCGACCTCGCCAAGGACAAGTCCGGCGTCTTCACCGGCGCCTACGCCCTCAACCCGGTCAACGGGAAGCGCATCCCGATCTGGATCTCGGACTACGTCCTCGCGTCCTACGGCACTGGCGCCATCATGGCCGTGCCCGCGCACGACGGCCGCGACTGGGACTTCGCCAAGAAGTTCGGCCTGCCGATCATCCAGGTCGTAGCGCCCGAAGGCAGCGTCGAGGCGAAGCTCGGCTCCTGCCCCGACGAGCCTCCCGCCTGCACCGAGGCCGACGGCGTCGCGATCAACTCCGGGCAGTTCACCGGCATGCCGACGGGCGAGACCAAGAAGGCCATGACGAAGTGGCTGGAGGCCCAGGGTCTCGGCAAGCTCGCGGTGAACTACAAGCTCCGCGACTGGCTCTTCAGCCGCCAGCGCTACTGGGGCGAGCCGATGCCCCTCGTCCACTGCGAAAAGTGCGGCGTCGTGCCCCTGCCCGAATCGGAGCTGCCCCTCCTCCTGCCCGAGGTGAAGAGCTACGAGCCCTCCGGCACGGGCGAAAGCCCCCTCGCTAACATCCCCGAGTGGGTGAACACGAAGTGCCCGACCTGCGGCGGCCCCGCGCGCCGGGAGACCAACACGATGCCCCAGTGGGCCGGTTCCTGCTGGTACTACCTCCGCTACATCGACCCGCGGAACCCGGGTTCCTTCGTCGACCGGAGCAAGATGGACTACTGGATGCCCGTCGACCTCTACGTCGGCGGCGCGGAACACGCCGTCCTTCACCTCCTCTACGCGCGCTTCTGGCACAAGGTCCTCTTCGACCTCGGCCTCGTCAACTCGGACGAGCCCTTCACCCGCCTCGTGAACCAGGGCCAGATCCTGGGCACGGACGGCCAGCGCATGTCCAAGTCGCGCGGCAACACGGTCAATCCCGACGACTACATCGCCGAGTGCGGCGCCGACGCGCTTCGCGTCTTCATCATGTTCATGGGTCCCATCGAGGCCGAGAAGCCCTGGTCCACCGCGGGCCTCACCGGCGTCGTGCGCTTCCTGGAGCGCTGCTGGGCCCTGGGCGAAAAGCCCGTGGTCGAGGGCGCTGGCGACGCCGCCCTGGTGAAGCTCCTCCACAAGACGGTGAAGAAGGTGTCCGCCGACTCGGGCACGATGAACTACAACACCGCGATTTCGCAGATGATGGTCTACTCCGCCGAGCTCGCCAGGCTCGAGAGCCTGCCGCGCTCCCTCTACGAGCCCCTCGTCCTCATGGTCGCGCCCTACGCGCCCCATCTCGCCGAGGAGCTCTGGGAAAAGCTCGGCCACAAGGACGGCATCGCCGCCGCCTCCTGGCCGACCTACGAGGAGGCCCTCTGCGTCGACGACGAGAAGGAAATCGTCGTCCAGGTCAACGGCAAGATCCGCGAGCGCTTCCAGACCGCCTCCGGCACGCCGGAAGCCGAGCTCGAGGCCAAGGCCCGCGCCTTCCCGAAGGTCCAGGAATGGATCGCCGGCAAGGAGATCGCCAAGGTCATCGTCGTCAAGGACAAGCTCGTCAACATCGTCGTCAAGGGCTAGGCGCCCCCGGCGGAGGACGCAAGGGACGACCCGCGGCGCGGGGCCGAATGGCCCTGGCCGCGGGTCTTTTTGTCCGATTCGGCGAGGTGAAAAAAGCGCCAAAACACCAAAATCCTGCTATACTATAGCCTCGATTTTACCTGCGGCGAGGCCTCCAGCCTCGCCCCCTCGGAGTGGCAAGGCAATGAAGACTCGTTCGTCTACCGGGCTGTCCGTTCTCGGCCGGCTCCTCCTGTTGAGTTCCGTCGTGTTCCTGGCGTTCATCCTGCTGCTCCTCGTATCCTTCAGGTCCTTCAGGTCCTTCGAAGACGAAATCGGCAAGATCCAGAATTTCTACGGCGCCCTGAGCCGCGGTTCGGGCGACGCGGAGCGCAGCGCCTACGCCGTCCAGGTGGCGCTCTACCGCGCCCTCGGACTCATCGACGCGGGCTACGAGAAGAACGACGTGGACCTGGTCCTCGGCGAGGCGACGAGCCTCCTGTCGGCCAGCCGGAACGCGGTTTCCCAGCTTCTCACGATCGACATTCCCGACGAAAAGATGGCGGCCCAGATACTCGCCGTGTCGAAGGCGACGGAGGCCTACGCCGAGGTGGCGGCTCGTCTCGTGGCCGGCGCGGCCGAAAGCCCCGAGGCCGCCTTCGCCCTGATGCGCGAGGCGGAGGCGGGCTTCGAGGGCCTGTCGCGCTCGCTCTCCGACCTCAACAGCACCCTCGTCCTTGCCGGCGACGCGGTCTACGAGCGGGCCGCCGCCACCCGGCGCCGGGCCTCCGCCTCCGCGAGCCTCGTGACCGCGCTGGCCCTCCTCCTCGTCGGCTTTCTCGTCGTCTATACGATCCGCTCGATCACGCGGCCCCTGAAGCGCCTCGGCGGCATCCTGGAGCGCATGGGCACCGGGGACCTGACCGACCGCTTCGGCGCGGCCTGCTCCGACGAGGTCGGCAAGATGGCCGAGGGCGTCGATTGTCTTTCGGAGGATCTCTGGTCCCTCCTCGGCACGGTCAAGGCCCGGGTCGAGGCCCTGGAGTCGGAGGGCCTGGTCCTCGCGGAGAACATGTCGGGCACCTCCGGCTCCGCCGCGCGGATCCTCGAGAACGTCGAGGCGGCGCGCCGCCTCCTGACGGAACAGTCGGTGGTCGTCGGTTCGACTTCCTCCTCCATCCGGAAACACGCGCGGGGCGTCGAAAACCTTTCGCGCATGATCGAGAGCCAGGGCTCCATCCTGAGCGAGTCGGCCGCCGGCGTCGAAGAGATGATCGCCAACGTGGAGTCCGTCGCTTCCGGCGCCGCTTCCGCCGCCGAGGCGAGCGCGAAGCTCCGCGCCGAGGGAAGCAAGGGCAAGGCCCGCATCGACGAGACCAGGGAGGCCGCGGAGTCCATCGCCCGCGCCTCGGAGAACCTGAGCGAGGCCGCCGTCCTCATCGAGGAGATAGCGGAGCGCACGAATCTCCTGGCCATGAACGCGGCCATCGAGGCGGCCCACGCCGGCGAGGCCGGCAGGGGCTTCGCGGTCGTGGCCGACGAGATCCGCAAGCTCGCCGAGCAGTCCACCGAACGGGCCCGCGAGATCGGGGTCGACCTCGGGCGCGTCGCAGGCGCGATAGGCGCCGTCAAGGACTCCTCCTACGCGGCCGTCGCCTCCTTCGGGGAGATCCTGGACCGGGCGGGCTCCCTGGACGCCGAGGTCGGCCGCATCAGCGACGCGATGACCGAGCAGGGCAAGGGCGGCCGCGACGTGCTCGACGGGATCCGGAAGCTCCGCGACATTTCCGCCGAGAGCGCCGCCGCCTCCTCCGAGATGGACGGCGAGAACCG
>JAEUJG010000519.1 GCA_016794765.1 Spirochaetaceae bacterium
CGGCGGCGACGCCGCGATAGCCGGCTTCGTGGAGGCGGCCCTCGTCTCCTCGGACGGCGGGGTCGTCGTGGGTTCGGGCGTGAAGGGCGCCAAGCGCGGCACCATCCGCGCCAAGCGCTCCATCGAAACCGTCTTCGCCGAACAGGCCCTCCTCCTGGCCGTGGAGGACGTCAAGGTCAAGAGCTCCTGCGTGCTGTGCAACGTGAAGACGAACGGCGGCCTCCTCGTCGCCGCGGACAAGGGCGCCCTCGTGGGCGGCATCGTCCGCGCGCGGAAGGGCGTCGACGCCGCGCAGATCGGCTCGGAAAACGGCATCAAGACCGAGATCTCCTTCGGCCAGGACTACCTGGTCGCCGACATGATCGAGGCCGAGGCGCGGGAGATCGAGAAGCTCAAGGGCCTCATCGTCCGCGCCGACCGCACGATGGCCGAACTCGAGCGCGCGGGCGCGGGGCTCGACCAGGTGCGGCAGGACAAGGTAAAACTGGTGAAGCTTCTCGAAAAGCGCTCGATCCGGCTCTTCGACCTTCGGGAGAAATTCGAGGAGCACCATCCCTCCGAGGTCCGCGTCCGGGGCACGATCTACCCCGGCGTCATTCTCGAGAGCCACAACCGATTCTTCGAGGTGAGGAGCCGCAAGACCCGCGTCGTCTTCTCCTTCGATCCGCAGTCGGGCCGCATCGTCGAGCGGCCCCTCTAGACCAACCGCCCCGAAGGAGGGCCCATGCTCGCCGCCCTGCAGTTCCCCGCCTGGATCAGCCCCGAGGTGATTCCCGGCCTGCCGTTCCGTTGGTACGGCGTCATGTACGTGGTCGCCTTCGCGGCCACCTGGTTCCTTTTCCGATACGAGTCGAAACGCCGTTCCTCGCCCTGGACCGAGGACGACGCGACGGGCTTTTTCTTCTGGGCCATCCTCGGCCTCCTCCTCGGCGCGCGGCTTTTCGGCACCCTCCTCTACGATCCCACGGGCTATTACTGGCGAAAGCCTTGGTTCATCTTCTGGCCCTTCGACGAGGGCGGGCGCTTCGTCGGCTTCCAGGGCATGTCCTACCACGGCGGCTTCTTCGGCCTCATCGTCGCCACCCTCCTCTACGCCCGGTCGCGGAAACTGCGCTGGCTCGACTGGGCCGACGTGATCGCCGTCTCCGCGCCCCTCGGCTACACCGCCGGGCGCCTCGGCAACTTCATCAACGGCGAACTCTGGGGCAAGGTGACCGCCTCGCCGCTCGGCATCGTCTTCCCCGGCGCGGAGCGCTTCTCCGCGCGCGAGCCCTGGGTCCAGGAACTCGCCCTGCGCGCGAACGTGCCCCTCGCGTCCATGAACGACCTCGTGAACCTGCCTCGCCATCCCTCCCAGCTCTACGAGGCCCTCTTCGAAGGGCTCGTCCTCTGGGCCCTGCTGTGGCTCCTCGTCCGGAAGCGGAAGGCCTTCCCCGGCTTCGCCGTCGGCCTTTACGCGATCGGCTACGGCGCGGTCCGCTTTGTCATCGAGTACTTCCGCGAGCCCGACGCGGAGATGGGCTACATCCTCAAGTTCGGCGATCCCGCGGCGCCGCCCTACCTCGTCGGCTCGCCCTGGAACTTCTCCATGGGCCAGCTTCTCTGCGCCGCGATGATCCTCGGCGGGGTGATCTTCCTCCTCGCCGCGAAGGCCGCGGATAGGCGCCGCCTGGCAACCGAGGCCGCCGCCGCCGAAGCCGCCGCCGCCAAGGCCGGGATCCGGAAGTTCAAGGGCAAGAAGAAGCGAAGATAGTTCGGGGCGCGGCCCCGGCCGGCGCAACCCTGCCGGCGCGGCCCCGGCTGGCGCGGGCGGCCAGCCTTCGGTAGTATGAAGGCATGAGCTACCTTCCCGGGCCCCTGGGCTTCGCCCTCCTTGTCCTCGCCGCCGCCGTCGCGGGCTTCGTCGACAGCATCGCCGGCGGGGGCGGCATCATCACCCTTCCGGCCCTGCTCGCCGCGGGCCTGCCGCCCCACCTGGCCCTCGGCACGAACAAGCTCCAGTCCAGCTTCGGCAGCCTGACCGCGACCCTGCGCTTCAGGGCCGCCGGGGCGCTCAAGCTCAAGGACATCCTTCCGGGCCTGGCCGCCACGGCGACGGGCGCGGCCCTCGGGGCGATCGCCGTCGGCGCCGTCGATCCGACCTTCCTCAGGATCCTCATCCCGATCCTCCTCGTATGCATCCTCGTCTTCATGGCCCTCCGGCCCCGCTTCGGCGCCTCCGCCGGCTCCCGCAGGATCGCGCCCCTGCCGTTCTGGATCGGCGCCGGCCTCCTCCTCGGCTTCTACGACGGCTTCTTCGGCCCCGGCGTCGGCACCTTCTGGGTGATCGCGCTCGTGGGCCTCGCCGGCCTCGACATGCGGGAGGCGACGGCGAACACGAAGGCGGCCAACTTCTCGAGCAACGTCGTCTCGCTCGGCGTCTTCCTGGCCGCCGGCACCGTCGTAGCGCCCTTGGGCCTCGCCATGGGCCTGGCGCAGGCGGGGGGCGCCTTCGTCGGCTCCAGGCTGGTGATGAAAAGGGGCGCGCCCTTCGTCCGCGTCATGCTGATGGTCATGACGGCCGGGATGGTCGTCTACCTCGTGGTCCGTTATTGGCTCTAGGTTCAAGGAGGCATCGTGGAATACGCCGAGATCGAGGCCGGCCAGGCCTACGAACTGCAGAATCCGGGCGGGCTCGTCCTCGTCTGCACGAAGGGCGCGGACGGCCGCTACGACCTTTCGCCCGTCGCCTGGTGTTGTCCCCTCGACTACGCGCCGACCTCGAGGATCCTCCTGGTCCTCGATACCGGCCATCGCGTCTATGAGGATCTATCCGAGTCGGGGGAGTTCGCGCTGGCCCTGCCGACGGCCGAACAGGTCGACCTCGTCATGCGGACCGGGGCGGCCTCCGGCCGCGACCAGGACAAGTACGAGACCTGCGGGATCAAGGCCTTCGCCGCCGGGCGCGTGGACGCGCGGATTCCGGAGGGCGTCGCCGGCTGGCTCGAGTGCCGCCTCCTCCGCGTCGTCGTGGAGGGAACTTCGGCCGTCGTGATGGGCGAGGTCCTGAGGGCCGCCGCCGCTCCCGAGGCCTGGAAGTCGCGGCTCCATTTCGTGCGCGAGGGGATTCTCTACGCGCCGGGGCCGGCCTTGTCCGAGCCCCGCTAGGCCGCGGGCCGGGCCGCGGGGCCGCGGGGCCGGGCGGCCGGTTCAGGCGTCGCCGAGGCAGGTGCCGACGCGGCGCGCGGCGACGAGGAGTTCGTGGCCGTCCGGGATCTTGCGGGTCTTGCCGGCGACCTCGGCGAGGGCGACGGAGCCGATGGTTCCGCCGCGGAGGGCGACCATCCGGCCGAAGTCGCCGCGGCGGATGAGGTCCGCGGCGGCCGCGCCGAGGGAGGTCGCGAGGAGGCGGTCGTAGGGAGCGGGCACCCCGCCGCGCTGGAGGTAGCCGAGGACGGTCACGCGGGCCTCGGCGCCCGTGGCCTCCTCGATCTCCGCGGCGACGCGATAGCCGATCGAAGGGAAGGGCGACGCGGCGCGGAGCCTCCGGCGCTCCTTCTTGTCGAGCCGGGATTCGGCGAGGCTCAGGGCGCCTTCCGCGACGACCACGATGGAGAAGGACTTGCCCTCGGCCGCGCGCCGGCGGAGGTGCCCGGCGATCGCGGCGGGGTCGTAGGGGATCTCGGGCAGGAGCACGACGTCGCCGCCGCCGGCGATGCCCGCGTAGAGCGCCAGCCAGCCGGCCTTGTGGCCCATCAGTTCGATGACCATGACGCGGTTGTGAGAGCTCGCCGTGGAGTGGAGGCGGTCGATGGCCTCCGTCGCCACGCCGACCGCCGAGTGGAAGCCGAAGGAGACGTCGGTGCCCCAGAGGTCGTTGTCGATGGTCTTGGGCAGGCCGATCACCTCGAGGCCCTCCGCCTGGAGGAGGGCCGCCGTGGTCTGGGTGCCGTTGCCGCCGAGGACGACTAGGCAGTCGAGGCCGAGCTTCCGGTAGTTCGCCTTGATGAGCTCCGGCTTGTCCATGCCCTCGTCGGCGTCGGTCTTGAAGTCGCCGCCCCGCTCGCCGAAGGGCTTTTCCCGGGAGGCGCCGAGAATGGTGCCGCCCAACGTGAGGATTCCGGAGAGGTCCCGGGGCCCGAGTTCGCGGGCGCGGCCCTCGATGAGGCCCCGGTAGCCGTCGGCGATGCCGACGATCCGGGCCTCGCCCATGCCGAGGGTGGCCTTGGCCACGCCGCGGATCGCGGCGTTGAGGCCGGGGCAGTCGCCGCCGCTCGTCAGTATCCCGATCGAAAGCGCCCGTCCCGCCACGCTGGCCTCCTTGGGGGAATCCCCGTCAGAAAACGCCGAAGATGCCGGCCTTGCCGCCGAAGCGGAGCCAGCGGCCCGACTTGCCGGATTTGCGCTCGTCGAGGAGCCGGATGGCGAAGCGCGCGGCCTGGGCCGGGTCGCCGCCCTTGTCGGAGACGCCGTAGGCTTCGTAGGGGGCCCGCTCCGCGGCGACGAAAAGGCCTTCGCCGAGGCCGCGGAAGGCGCCGGCCGCCAGGGCGGCCGCCGGCCCGAGAGGGGCGTCCTCCGGCGGCTCGGCGCCGAGGAGGAGGATGTCGCCGCTCTTCCGCGCCTCGAAGCGCCGCGCCAGTTCGCGGACGAGGAGGGCGGGGCCGAGGGTCGCGTCCTGGATCGCCGCCTCGATCTCTCCGGGCTTCCCGCCCAGGAGGTCGGCGCGCATCGCCCCGGGTTCCGAGAGGATGACCGCGGCGTCGAGTTCCCCGAGGGCGTTCCTGGCCGCGATGAGGAGGGCGCTCGCGGAGACGAAGGAGGCCGGATTCCAGGACAGGACCAGGCTGTCGGACGGGGCCGCGGAAGCCGCCG
>JAEUJG010000526.1 GCA_016794765.1 Spirochaetaceae bacterium
GGGAAGCGCGCCGGGCATCGCCGCCGCCCCTGACGCCGATCACCTTGCCCTGCTTCGCAGCCTCCTCGCCGCCGGCCTGCCCGCCGTCCTCGACGCCGGGGCCTTGCGGCTCCTGCCGCTATCGGCCGCGGAAGGCTTCGCCGCGAGGGCTCCCCTTGTTTTGACACCCCATCCCGGCGAATTCGAGGCCCTGTCCGGGCAGCCCGCCGCCGAAGTCCTGGCCGACCCGGCGCCGGCCCTGCTCGAGGTCGCCCGGCGCTTTGGCGCCGTCGTCGTCCTCAAGGCCGCCGTCACCTGGATCGCGGCGCCCGACGGCCGGCTTTCCGTCCGCGACGGCCTTGATCCGAGCCTGGCCTGCGCGGGCTCGGGAGACGTGCTTGCCGGGACGATCGCCGGCATCCTGGCCGGAGAGGCCGCGCGCGCCTCCCGGCGCCCAGCCCATACGGGCGACCGCGTCCCGCCCCGCGCGCCGGATCCGGCGCCGACCGCCGCGGCCGGGCTCGAGACGGCCTTCCGGGCCGCCGGGGCGGCCGTGCTGGCTCACTCCCTGGCCGGACAACGCGCCCGCGGACGACGCGGCTGGTACGAGGCGGGCGCCCTCGTCGACGAGATCGCCCGGGTGCTTGAGGAGGCGGCGAGATGAGCGAACCGGACAAGGAATCCCCGCCCGGAGGCGTGTCGCCGCAAGGCGAATCCGGCTCCGTCGGCCTGCGCTACTCCCGCGCCCGGCGCCTCGAGCGCGCCGACCCGGAGGTGCGCTGGCTCGCCTCCCGCTACGGCGCCAAAAAGCCGGGCTTCCTCAAGGCGCTCTTCGCCACCCGCTCCTCCGGCCTGCTCTTCGTCACCATCCTCGCCCTCGCGCTGGCCTTCATCGTCATGCCCCTCTTCGAGGGAGGCTCCCGGGGCGGCGGAAGCCTGGGCGGCGCCCGCTTCACCGCGGACGCCCTGTATTTCGAGGGGCGGATCCTCGTCGTCCTCAAGCGCGCGGCCGCCGCCGGCTCCGGAGGCGGAGCCGGCCCGGAGGGCCGGGCCGCCGCTCCCGACGCGATGCTCCGGGTCCTTGCCCGTGTCGAGGGCGGGGCGGGCAAGGCCTTCGAATTCCCCCTCGGCGGCGAGGGCGGCGCCGAGTATCGCCTGGCCCTCGAAGCCGGCGAGGCCAAGCCGAAAAGCGTCCTCGTGGCGCTCGGCCTCGGCGAGCGGACGCTCGAACTCAGGGTCCCCGTCAAGTGACGCCGACGCGGCTCCTTGACCCCCTCGTGACCTTTCCTATACTGTAGTCCGAGCTCCGCGAGCGGGGCCCTTCCGGAGTCCGAATGATACAGTTCTACTTCCTGTCCATTCTCCTCAACGTCGTCGGCGGCTATGCCTTGGCCATCGACGCCACGCATCGTTCGAGCCCCGCCGTCGACGGTCTCCGCGCCTTCCTCCGCGATCCGACCGTTCGGCTCGTCATCGGAATCCTGACCATCGTCACCGGCGCCTTCAAGCTCCTCGCCGTCGTCCGGGGCGACATCCCCGTCGTCGGCGATTTCGTGCCCGCCGTCGCCGGCCTCGCCGTCGGCGCCACCATCCTTCTCGAGCTCTACCGCGAGCCGAGCGGCGACCATCCCTTCGGGGCCCCGACCGCGGAGGACGCGGCGGTCAAGGACAAGGCGAAGGCGAAGGACGGTAACGCGGCCACGACCGAAGCCGCCGCGAATCCCGCCCCGCGCGGCCCCGGCAGGATCGAGCGCTTCCTCCTCGAGAAAAAGGCGGTAGTGGGCATAGCCGGCGTCCTCGCCGGCCTCGTGCATTTCCTCTTCCCCGTGGTGCTCTTCCTCTAGCCATGGGCGTATCGGTCGCGGCCATCATCCTTCGCGAGGGACTCGTCCTCGTGGCGCGCCGCGACCGGACCGGCCCCTTGGGCGGCCTCTGGGAGTTCCCCGGCGGCAAGGTGGAGGAGGGCGAAAGCGAACCGGAGGCCCTGGAGCGGGAATTCCTCGAGGAGTTCGGCGCCTCCATCCAAGCCAGGCGCCGACTCGGCGAGACGAGCTTCATGCACAAGGGCAAGGACCGCGCCCTCGTCGCCTGGCTCGCCGACCTGCCGGAAGGCGAGCGCCTCGAGCTCCGCGAGCACCTCGAGTGCCGTTGGCTCAAGCCCCGCGAGATCGGCGAGCTCGATCTCGCCGATTCCGACCGCAAGCTTCTCCCCCTCGTAGAAGCCCTGTAGGCGACCTTTCCCGGCTCCTTGCCGCCGGCCCGGATTTCCCGCCAGCCGCGCGATGAAGCGCGTTGTTCCTGTCTGCCTAAAAAAAGTGCGCGGCTGCCGGCAAAATCGGGCCGCTCTCGTCGTCACTCGTCATCTCCGGTACTCACATGCACAAAAGCATGCTCCGTTCCTCGATTTCCTCGTTCCTCGATATCGGCCCGATTTTGCCTGCGGGAAATCCGGGCTAGTTGGCCGCGTACCTTTGGCTGCCCGAGCTCGAGCGACCCGTGACCAGGATCTTCCCCGACCCGACCCGGAGCCGCCGTTCGCCCCGCGAGCCCTCGGCCTCGAGCTCGCCGGCCGAGGCCTCGAGCTCGTAGCGGAGTTCGCCCCGGCGGTTTTCAAACCTCAGGGACACGTCGCCCGAACTCGTCGAGAAGCTCGAGTCGCCCGTAAGCTTGATAGCC
Source organism: Spirochaetaceae bacterium (assembly GCA_016794765.1). Classification (GTDB taxonomy): domain Bacteria; phylum Spirochaetota; class Spirochaetia; order Treponematales; family Rectinemataceae; genus JAEUJG01. Next base: position 2,656 of record JAEUJG010000526.1, read on the forward strand.
TCTCCCTCGATCTCGCCGGAGGAGGTCTCCGCGGCTATCGCGCCGATGATCCGCTCCAGCGTGACGGTGCCGGAGCTCGTCCGGAGCTTGAGCCTGCCCTCGATGCCCGTGAGCCGGAGGTCTCCCGAGTTGGCCGTGATTTCGGCGTCGCCCGCGGAATCGGCGACGGAGACGCTCCCCGACGTCGTGCCGATCTTCTTGGAGCCCCGCGCCGCTTCGATTTCCACGTCTCCGGAGCTCGATTCGGTCTCGATGTCGCCGCGGATCCGCCGGAGGCCGATGTCGCCCGAGCTCGTCTCGACCGACAGGGGGCCGACGCAGTCGCTGATCTCGATGTCGCCGGAGCTCGCCGCGATGCCGATGCGCGCGGCCTCGTGGCCGGCCAGGCGCATGTCGCCGGAGCTCGAGGCGAGGGCGAGCGTGACGCCCCGGGGGATGCCCAGGACGAGGCGCGGGGATTTCCGGAAACCGAGATTGCAGGCGACGCCGAGGGGCGGCGTCTTGACGCCGAGTTCGAGGTTCGCGCCGCGGCGCTCCACGAGCAGCTCGTAGCCCTCGTGGAAGTCGAAGCGCTCCACCGAGAGCTCGGTGCC
>JAEUJG010000554.1 GCA_016794765.1 Spirochaetaceae bacterium
AGGAAGACGCAGAGCAGGCTGCCGTGGAGGGCCACGTTCCAGGCCCCGCTCGACAGGTCGACGGCGAAGGGCTCGAGGTCGACGCGGCCGCCGAGAGCCTCGCCGGCGAGGCGGCCGAGCATGCGGGCCGCGCGGGCCTCGTAGTGGGTGCCCGAGCCGCGGTGCGGCATGTCTGCGAAGAGCTCGAAGGCCGCGCGCGAAAACCGGCGGAGCCTGGATCGCGGCTCTTCGGCGGCCGCGGCTTCCCGGGAGGCGGGACCGGCTTCGCTCATGGCGCGCCCGCCGCCTTGACCCCGTACACCTTGATCGGCTCGCTCTTGCCCTTGAGCTGGGCCGAGTAGGGGCCGTCGAAGAGCCAGCGGCCCTCGCCGTCGGCGCGGCAGGCCGCCGCGCAGGCCTCGCCCACCAGGATCGGCCGCTCGAGCTGCCGCGTGAGGCGCTCCAGGCGGCTCGCGACGTTGACGGCGTCGCCCAGGGCCGTGTATTCCATCCGTCGGTCGGTGCCGATGTTGCCGACGATCACCTCGCCCGTGTTGATGCCGATGCCGTAGCCGAATTCCCATTCGACGCCGAGGGAACGCACCCAGGCCTGCATCGTGCCGAGGGCCTCGGCCAGCTCCATCGCGCAGGCGACGGCGGCCTCGCCGTGCCGCGCGTTCGGCTCCGGAGCGCCGAAGACGACCATGATGGCGTCGCCGATGAACTTGTCGATGAAGCCGCCGTGCTTCGTGATCGTCGAGATGCTCAGGCTGAAGAAATTGTTGAGGATGGCGATGAGGGTGCGCGGATCGACCGCCTCGGCGAGGGGCGTGAAGTTGCGGATGTCGATGAACATGATCGTCGCCTCCCGCTTTTCGCCCGCGACCGCGATCTCCTTCGCGAGGATCTTCTCGACGAGCTCGTCCGAGACGTAGCGGCCGAACATGTCCTTGATCTGCTCCTTCTCGCGGACGGCGGTCAGGGCGTCCTCGAAAAGCTTGTCGAAGCGCTTGGCCGCGGCGTGGCCCACGAAGCCCGTCAGGGCCAGGACGACGGCCTTGAGCGCCTCGTTGAAGAGGTCGTTCCGGATGACGAGCCCGCCCGGCGCGGTCATGTCTACGCCGAAGGAGGCCTCGACCTGCATGATGACGATCATGGCCGCGTAGGCGGCGGCGGAGAGGAGCCCGGTGAAGAGGGTGTTCGCGGGGTCGTGCCGGCGCACGGAAAAGAGGATGATCGGAAAATAGAAGGCGAAGGAGCTCGTCGAGACGATGCTCGCCACGGAGGAGGAGGTGGCGTAGCGGCAGAGGTAGGTGCTGACCGAGATGAGGATCACGTCGACCGTCGCGGAGGCGTAGCCGTAGCCCCGATGGTAGCCGAAGCGCTGGATGGCGGACAGCAGGGCCAGCGTATAGGCGACGGCCAAACCGATGGCCGCCAGGTTCGCCCGGTCCGAAAGGTTGAAGCCCGAGCCGGTCAGGGCCATGAGGATGATGAGGACGGCGGTCGCGCCGAATATGACGAGGCGGAAAACGGCGATCTCGCGTTCGCCCTTGACGCGATCGGCGAGAAGTATCTCGTGCATCGTGGCTTCCTTTTCCCGAAGGGTTTCGACGCCCAGTATACCGCGCCTTTCCGGCCGCGCAATGCCGGGGAGGGGCATTCGGGGAATTTCCCCCGAAATGCCGCCCGGACGGCTTGATGCCCGGCCGTCCGGGGAGTAGGCTGGTTCCCGGCAAGGGGGAAGGGAACCATGATCAAGCTCGAAGGGCTATCCAAGACCTACGCCCGCGTCGGCGCCAAGGCGGTCGACCGGCTGTCCCTCGACGTCCGCGACGGCGAGATCTTCGGCTTCCTCGGCCCCAACGGGGCGGGCAAGACCACGACGATCAAGATGCTGACCGGCGTCCTCAAGCCCGACGAGGGGCGGGTCTCGCTCGACGGCATCGACATGGCGGCGGACGCGATCGCCGCCAAGCGGCGCTTCGGCTACGTGAGCGACAACCCGGAGCTCTTCGGCAAGCTCAAGGCCCACGAATACCTCAACTTCGTCGCCGACGTCTACGGCGTGCCGGACCGCGAACGGCAGGCCCGCATCGAAGAGATCGCCGGGCGCTTCGAGATCGCCGACGCGTTGGCCGCCTCCATCGGCTCCTTCAGCCGCGGCATGAAGCAGAAGCTCTGCGTCACCGCGAGCCTCCTCCACGATCCGGCCAACTGGATCCTCGACGAGCCCATGGTCGGCCTCGATCCCCAGGCCGCCTTCGACCTCAAGGAACTCATGCGCGCCCGCGCGGCCGCCGGCGGCGCCGTCTTCTTTTCGACCCACGTCATGGAGGTCGCGGAAAAGCTCTGCGACCGCATCGCCGTCATCGCCCGGGGGCGACTGCTCTTCGTCGGCAGCCTCGAGGAGCTCCGCGCGCGCCAAGCCGGCGCCTCGGGGGAGGCCGGAGAGGACAGCCTGGAGCGGCTCTTCCTGGACCTCGTGGACGACGAGCCCGCGGCGGAAGCCGCCCGGTGAGGGGGCGCGGCCATGCATAGGCCCTTCGCGAGCCTCGCGCTCTTCTACGTCCGCTCCGTCTACGGCCTCCCCGACTTCGCGAGGCGGCGGCGCGGGCCCAGGGGCGCCGCCGCGGTTCCGGCGGCCCGGGCGGCTCCGGCGGATCCGGCCGCCGCCCCGGCGGCGAAACGCGCCGCGGCCAAGCGCGCCCTCAAGTCCATCGGCGTCGGCCTCCTCTTTCTCCTCGTCGCGGCCGACCTCGCGGCGCTCTTCGGCGCCGGCTACGCCTCGATGTACGCGGCCCTGAAGCCCGCGGGCCTCCAGAGCCTCCTCCTCCTCAACGCCGCGACGAGCGCCTCGATGTTCCTCTTCGTGATCGGCTTCGTCACGGCGATCTCCACCTACTACCTTTCGCAGGCGGAGGCGGGCCTCCTGGCCCTGCCGATACCGCCGAGGGTCCTCCTCGGCGGCAAGCTCGCGATGGTCTATCTCGCCGACTTCGCCCTGGCCTTCCTCGTCATGGCCGTGGCGGCCGTCGTCTACGGCGCCAACGAGGGCTCCCCGCCCTCCTTCTACCTTCGCGCCTTCCTGGTC
>JAEUJG010000557.1 GCA_016794765.1 Spirochaetaceae bacterium
GGGCGGCGCCCCGGCCGGGCGACGCGGCGCTCCGGGCGCGGACCCGCGGGCCGCGGCCGCCGGATCCGCCGAGCCCCTCCTCGGGCTCTTCGCGCCGCGGGACGGCCTCGTGGCCCGCTCCCCGGCCGACCACGCGCGCCCCGCGCGGAGCCGCGCCTCCGCCGCCGGCGACGCGAGGCGCGAACTCCTCGTCGCCGCCGCCGAGCTGGCACTACTCTCCGCAGCGCTCTACGCGCTCGCGGGAGTCGGCGCCAGCTATTTCGTATAACGCTCCATCTCCGCGTCGTCCGCCAGGACGAAGTGGCCCGGCGAGGCCTCGCGCCAGGTCGGTCCCCGCGTCGAATAGTCGTGGACGGAGGGATCGTAGACCTGCAGCTTCTTGGCCCGCTGGGCGATCGGGTCGGGCACGGGGATCGCCGAGAGCAGCGCCTTCGTGTAGGGATGGAGGGGCCTCGCGAACAGTTCCTCCGTCTCCGCCAGTTCGACGATCTCGCCCTTGTTGATGACGGCGATGCGGTCGGTGATGAAGCGGACGACCGACAGGTCGTGGGCTATGAAGAGATAGGTCAGCCCCATGCTCCGCTGGAGTTCCGCGAGCAGGTTCAGGACCTGGGCGCGGATGGAGACGTCGAGGGCGGAGATCGGCTCGTCGGCGACGACGAGCTCGGGCCCCATGATGAGGGAGCGGGCGATGCCGATGCGTTGGCGCTGGCCGCCGGAGAACTCGTGGGGAAAGCGGGTCGCGAACTCCGGCAGGAGGCCGACGTCGAGCAGGGCCTTCTGAACGAGGGCGAGCCGCTCCTTCTCGTCGCCGGCCCGGCCGATGTTGTAGAGGCCCTCGGAGACGATGTAGTCGACCTTGGCCCGCTCGTTGAGCGAAGCCATCGGGTCCTGGAAGATCATCTGGATGCGTTGCACGATCTCGCGGTCCAGCTCCTTCGGGATCTTGCCGGAGATCACGCGGCCCTTGAAGCGGATCTCTCCCGCGGTCGCGTCGTTGATTCGCACGATGGCCCGGCCGATCGTCGTCTTGCCGGAGCCCGACTCGCCGACGAGTCCGAAGGTCTCGCCCTTGTAGATGTCGAAGTCGACGCCCTTCACAGCGGAGAAGACCCCGCCCTTGACCTTGAAGTCGACCTTGAGGCCCCGGACCTCGAGGAGCTTTTCCTTTTCGCCAACCGCGCTCACGACGCGCTCCTTTCGTACTTGGCCCGCATGGCCGCGATGGCCGCCGGCGGCTCCACGCGGGGGGCCCGCGGATCGAGGAGCCAGGTGGCCGCCCAATGGGTCGGGCTGACCGGGAAGGCCGTGGCTCCTCCAGGAAGTCGATCTTGAGCGCGCGCGGATTCCGCGGCGCGAAGGCGTCGCCCTTGACCTCGTTGAAGAGGTTGGGCGGCGTGCCGGAGATCGAGTAGAGGGCCTGGCCCTTCACGCCGAGCTGGGGCAGGGAGGACAGGAGGGCCCAGGTGTAGGGGTGGCGGGGATCGTAGAAGACCTCCTCCGCCGTGCCGCACTCGACGAGCTTGCCCGCGTACATGACGGCCACGCGGTCCGCCACGTCGGCGACCACGCCCAGGTCGTGCGTGATGTAGATGGTCGTGAAGCCGAAGTCCTTCTGCAGGGCCTTGATGAGGCCCAGGATCTGGGCCTGGATCGTCACGTCCAGGGCCGTGGTCGGCTCGTCGCAGATGAGGATGCGCGGCTTGCAGGCCATCGCGATGGCGATGACGACGCGCTGGCGCATGCCGCCGGAGAACTCGTGCGGATACTGCGTGTGCCGGTGGGCGGCGTCGGCGATGCCGACGCGCTCCAGGAGCTCGATCGCGGCGCTTTCGGCGAGTTTGACCGGCAGGCGCTGGTGCAGCTCGATGACTTCGGCGATCTGGCGGCCGACGGTCCTCAGGGGGTTGAGGGCGGTCATCGGGTCCTGGAAGACCATGGAGATCTTCTTGCCTCGGACGCGGAGCCAATCCTCCTCCGTCTTGCAGAGGGCCAGGTTTTCGCCCTCGAACATGATGCTCCCCGAATCGATCCAGCCGTTCTGGTCCTGCATGCCGATGAAGGACTTGGTGAAGACCGACTTGCCGGAGCCCGACTCGCCGACGATGGCCAGGGTCTCGCCCTCGTGGAGGTCGAGGCTCGCCCCGCGGATGGCGGTCAGCACGCGCCCGCGGAGATTGAACTTGACGACGAGGTCCTTCACCGAAAGGACGACGTTCCTTCCTTGCGTTGCCGCTGCGGTCATACGTGGTTCCTGGGGTCCGAGGCGTCCGAGAAGGCGTTGCCGAGGACATAGAAGGAGATCGTGATGACGGACAGCACCACGGTCGGGAAGATGAGCTGGTAGCGCAGCTCGGGGGACATCATGATGAGGCGGCCCTCGTTGACGAGGTTGCCGAGCGAGGGGATGTTGACCGGCAGGCCGAGGCCGATGTAGGTGAGGAAGACCTCCCAGCCGATGGTGCCCGGGATGGACAGCGCGGTCTGGAGCATGATCACGGAGACGAGATAGGGAAGCAGGTTCTTGGCGATGATGCGGCGCGTCGGCGTGCCGAGGCAGCGCGAGGCCAGGTTGTACTCGCGGTCGCGGATGATCACGATCTGGTTGCGCACGAAGCGCGCCAGGCCGAGCCAGCCCGTGAGGCACATCGCGATGACCATCGTCTTGAAGCTCGGGCGCATGATGTACGCCAGGAGCATGAGGACGATCGTCGTGGGCACGTTGTTGAGCACGTTGAAGATCTCGGTCAGCGCGCGGTCCAGGCGCCGGACGTAGCCCCAGAGCGCGCCGTAGGCGATGCCGATGAACATCTCGACGAGGCCGACGAGGAGGCCGATGGCGAGCGAGGTCCGCGTGCCCGACCAGATCCGCGACCAGAGGTCCTGGCCGATCGAGTTGGTGCCGAACCAGAAGGCGCCGCCGGGCGGCACGTTCCGGAGCTGGATGCCGGAGACCGGGTCGTTGTAGATCCGCGTGGGCTCCATCTGGCCCGGCAGGAGGGGCTGCACGAAGGTGAAGAGGAGGATGGCGCCGAGCAGGCAGAGAAGGAAGACCGCGGTGCGGTTCCGGAGGAAGACGCGCAGGGTCGAGCGCCAGTAGGAATAGTTGGAGTAGCCGGCGCGCTCCGCGGCGTTCGGGTCGAATTCGGCGAACTCGAAGAGCGAGGCGGCGTCGGTCCGCGCCTCGCCCGCGGCGGCCGGGACGGGGGAATCGGCGATTTCTGCCATTTAACGGGCTCCTTCGCTCTTCACGAACTTGATGCGGGGGTCGAAGACGGCCATGAGCACGTCGCCGAGGAAGAGGCCGACGATGCCGACCGAGGAGAATATGAGGGTCAGCGCCTGGACCATGGGGTTGTCCTGGCGCTGGATGACGTCCACGAGGAGGCCGCCCATGCCGGGGATCGAGTAGAGCGACTCGATGTAGATCGACCCGGAGATGGTGGCGAGGATGGCGGCGGGGAGGTACTGCGCCATGGGAACGTAGGCGTTCCGCATGACGTGCTTGAGCATGATGGCGGAGGTCGTCATGCCCTTGGCCCGCGCGAGCTTGATGTAGTCCTTGTTGAGCTCGTCGACCATGTAGCGGCGCATCCACATCGCGTAGCCCGCGATGCCGCCGAGCGACATGGAGAGGACCGGCAGGAGCCAGCTCCGCGCGTTGTACTTGTCGAAGAGGATCGGGAAGCGCAGGAGGTCGCTGCCGTAGAGCTGGATGAAGAGGAGATAGACGGCCAGCGGCACCGCGTTGATGAAGACGACGTAGGCGGTCCAGGCCTTGTCCCAGAAGCGCCCCTTGTGCCGGGCCATGTGGATGCCCATAGCGAGGCCCGCGACGAGGGAGATGGCCGTGGCGGCGAGGCCGAAATACACGGAATAGGGAATGC
>JAEUJG010000561.1 GCA_016794765.1 Spirochaetaceae bacterium
TGCCGCTCCCGGGCGGCGGCCGCCGCCGCTTCGTCGGCGGGGCGTATCTTGGCGATGGTCGTGTCGAGCAGGCTCATGGTTCCTCCGAAGCTGTGTGGTCCGCGCGGCGCGGGCCGGGTGGCAGGCGTTGGGCGATGCCGATGATCGCCGATAGTTGGTCGAGGTCGATGGAGGCTTCGAAGGCGTCCGCCAGGCGGTCCAGCGCGGCGTCCCGCGCGGCCTCAAGCGAGAGGCCCGCTCCGGAGGGGTCGGCTCCGAGGGAGGCGAGCCAGGCGCGGCGGAAGTCCGGGAGGTCGAAGACGCCGTGGAGGTAGCTTCCCCAGACGCGGCCGCCGAGGGAGGAGGCGCCGTCGGCCGGCGCCGCGTCCGCGAGACCGAAGAGGCCGAAGGCCTCGCCGGGAGCGGGTTCCGGCCCGTCGGCCGGCGCCGCGTCATGGGTCGCGGCGGCCGCGAACCGGGTTTCGCCCGCGTGGATCTCGTAGCCGGCGACGGGCAGGCCCGCGGCGGCGGCGAAGAAACCGGGACCGCCCGGAAGGACGGCGCCCGAGGCCTGGCGCACGCTCTTTTCCCGGCGGAAGACGGTCTCCACGGGGAGGAGGCCGAGGCCCGGCTCCGAGCGGGGAGGGCCTTCGACGCCCTCGGGATCCTCGATGCGCCGGCCGAGGATCTGGTAGCCGCCGCAGAGGCCGACAACGGCGACGCCGAGGCGGGAGAGCCAGCGCAGAGCGTCGTCGAAGCCGCGCCGGCGCATCCAGTCCAGGTCGGCGAGGGTCGCCTTGCTGCCGGGCACGATGACCGCGTCGGGCAGGCCGAGCTCCCCGGGTTCGGCGACGAAGCGGACGGAGACTCCCGCCTCGAGGGAGAGGGCGTCGAGGTCGTCGAAGTTGGCCACGCGGGGGAGGCGGAGGACGGCGATGTCGATCCCGGCTCCGCCCGGAGCTCCGGCCGCGGGGCCGGCAAGGCGGGCGCGGGCGGCGGCGCGGGTCTCGAGGACGGCGCCGTCCTCCTCGGCGAGGCCGACGCCGCGGAGGTAGGGCAGGACGCCGAGCACGGGCTTGCCCGTGAGCCCGCGCAGGGTTTGGAGCCCCGGCTCGAGAAGGGAAAGGTCGCCGCGGAACTTGTTGACGATCACCCCTTTCACGAGATCGCGCTCCTCCTCCTCGAGGAGGGCGAGGGTGCCCACGACCTGGGCGAAGACGCCGCCCGGGTCGATGTCGGCGACGAGGAGGACCGGCGAGTTCGCATAACGCGCAATCGCCATGTTGACGATGTCGCCCCCGCGGAGGTTGATCTCCGCGGGGCTTCCCGCCCCCTCGACGACGACGAGGTCGGCCGAGGCGCGGAGCCGGTCGAGGGCGGCAGTGACGGTCTTCCAGAGAAAAGGCTTCTCGAGATAGTAGTCGCGCGCCGGGAGGGTCTTGTAGGGCTTGCCGAGGACGACGACCTGGGATCGGGCTTCGGCCTCGGGCTTGAGGAGGACGGGGTTCATGTCGACGCCGGGGGGGATGCGGGCGGCGGCCGCCTGGAGGGCCTGGGCGCGGCCGATCTCGCCGCCGTCGGCGGTCGCGGCGGCGTTGTTGGACATGTTTTGGGCCTTGAAGGGCGCGACGCGGAGGCCCAGGCGCGCGTAGGCGCGGCAGAGGGCGGCGGCGACGAGGCTCTTGCCGACGGAGGAGGCGGTCCCTTGGACCATGACGACCTTGGCGGCCATCAGGCGTCTAGGGGTGCGTGTTTCCTGTCAGAGGGGGAGGCGTAGGGGATCCCGCGTACTGTCATTATTCAACACCCAGTGAATAATTAAGCGATGTCCGCGCCGTAAGGCGCGGCTGAACGGTTGGTCTCCTGACTCGAAGGCAACCCTTGCTTGTTCCCTTCCTTCCCGCTTTCGCAGTGGAACGGGGACGGGCTCTTCGCCTTCCTACAGTGCCTGGGGGCGTGCCGGCATGGACCGGCTTCCCAATTAAGCCTTGCGGCGCCGTTTCACGGGGAGTCTAGTCGAGGTCGGTCGAAACGGTCAAGGCCTCCCGGCTCTCGCTTGACGCCGCGACCCGAAACGGGCTATGACGCAGGCGATGCGCACACTCGTAACCGGCGGCGTCAAATCGGGCAAGAGCCGCCATGCCCTCGAACTCGCCGCGGACTTCGCCGCCCCCCGCCGCTTTCTCGCGACGGCCGTCGCCTTCGACGACGAGATGCGCGAGAAGATCGCCCGCCACCGCGCGGAGCGCGCGGACCGCTTCGACACCGTCGAGGAGCCGCTCGAGCTCCACGAGCGCATGGCCGAGCGGATGATCCTCGATTGCGTGCCGCTCTGGCTGAACAACGTGTTCTACTACGGCAAGGAGGCCGAGTTCGAGGAGCGGCTGGCCCTCCTCGTCGCGGGCCTGCCCCGCGACATCGTGATCGTCACGAACGAGGTCGGCATGGGCTTCGTGCCGGCCGACCCGACGAGCCGCCGCTACGGCAACCTCCTCGGCATCGCCAACGCGCGCCTCGCCGCGGCCGCGGACCGGGTCATCCTCATGGTGGCGGGCATCCCGCTGCGCGTGAAGTAGCGCGGGCCGATGCGCTTGTCGGTGCCCTCCTACCTCGAGCCCGGCACCTGGCTCGAGAACTCGCGGGCGGCCGCCGGGGTCGACTGGATCTCCGGCGTGGAACTCCTCTTTTTCGCCTACGACGAGGAGGCCCGCGCCATCCTGCGCCGCGAGCGGGCGGGGCTCGCCGACCTGGCGGGCAGGCTCGAGTTCAGCCTCCACCTGCCCGATCCCCTCGGGCCGGCCGACGAGGCCCTCGTCGAGGCGACCCGCTCCTTTGTCAAAGTCTACGTGCTCCATCCGCCGCTCGGCGCGGGGGTGCCCGCCGCCGCGGTCGCCGGGGCCGGCGCTTCGGCGGCCTCGGCGTCGCCGGAGGCCTGGGCGGAGCTTGTCGCCGCCTGGCGCGTACGCTACGGCGACGACTTCCTCCTCGAGTACACGGGAGAGGCGGCCTTCGCCGCCGCGGAGGCGGCCCTGCCGGGCCTGCCCCTCTGTCCCGACACGGGGGTCCTGCTCCGCGAGGGCCGGAGCCCGGCCGTGTTTTTTCGCGGGGTCTCGCCGCGCGTGCGCGAGATCCATCTCCACGGTCTGGCCGCGGATCCCGGCGGCGCGGCCGCGCCCGGCCCCGCGGCGAAGGACCACGCGCCCTTCCGCGCCGGCGAGCCCTGGCTCGCCGAACTCCTCGGGGAGCTCGGCGGCTACGAGGGACGCATCGAGCTCGAGATCTTCGACCGCGCCAGCGCCTTCGCGGCCCGCGAGGCCCTGGAAGAGACCCTGTCCGCCGGCATGAAGGGAGGCCGCCCATGAAGGCGCCGATCGCGAGATTCCTGAGCGTGTTCACCCTGGTGTCCCGGGTGCCCGTCCGCCTTACCTTCGAGGCGGACTTCTCCCGGACCGATTTCTGGCTGCCCCTCGTCGGCGTCCCGGCCTCGGCCGTGGCCCTCGCGGGCTTCGGCGCGGCCTCCCTGGCCTTCCCCGATCCCCTCCTCGCCGCGATCGGCGCGCTCTTCGTCCAATACCTCGCGTTCAACCTCTTTCACGTCGACGGCCTCCTCGACACGGCTGACGCGATGACCGGCCATCTCGCGCCGGAGCGCCGCCTCGAGATCCTCAAGGACTCGCGAATCGGCGCCTACGCCTTCTTCTTCGGCTTCTTCGCCTTGGCGGCCAAGGTCGCGGCGCTCGCCGCCTTGGTCCGGTCCGGCGGCGGCGCGGCCGTCGCCGCCCTCCTGGCCGCGCCGGTCGCCGGCAGGACCGCCGCGGCCATCGTGCCCCTCCGGGCGCCTCCCGCGCGTCCGACGGGCCTCGGCGCCCTGATGCGGGGTTTCGCCCCCCGGCGGGCGGCGGCCGGCTTCGCCCTGGCCTCCGCGCCGCTCGCGGCCTCCGCGATGCTGACGGGACGTTATGCGATGTATGCCGTCGCCCTCGGCGCCTCCGCCGCGGGCGCGCTCGCCGCGGGCTTCGGCCTGGCCCGCCTCTACCGCCGCCGCGCCGGCGGCTTCACGGGAGACGCCCTGGGCGCGGCGGTCGAGGCCGGGGAGCTCCTGGTCCTCCTCGCGCTGGCCGCCCTCCTGCCGCGGCTCGGGGGGCTCGCGTGAAGGGCCTCGACCACCGCTCGCACG
>JAEUJG010000651.1 GCA_016794765.1 Spirochaetaceae bacterium
GCCGCGCCACGACAAGGAGCGGCGGAAGTACGCGCGCCTGCGCCTCCTCGTGCGGAGCGCCCTCGCGTCCCGTTCGGAGGAACAGCCCGCCCGCTTCGACGCCTTCGAGCGCGCGTTGGCCGAACTCAGGGACTCGGGCGATGCCGCGGAGCGGAGCCTCGCGGCGGCCGCCTACCGGCTCGTCGGCGACCTCGTCGAGTACGAGGAGACGGGCATCGTGGCCCTGCGCGCCGCCGTCGAGATCGAGTTCGCCGCCCTCCGCGCCGATGCCGCGACGCCCCCGGGCCTCCTCGGCTTCCTGGCCTTCCTCGTCGCCGAGATGGACGGGGGGCCGGCGCTCGGCTAGTCCGGGCGGAGACCTCCGCGCCCGTCCCTACACCTTCGGGCGGCTTTTTGCTATAGTGGCCCCATGGCCACCACTTTCGACGACAAGAAGATCATCTACACGATGGACCGGGTCACCAAGCGCCACGGTACCAAGGTTGTCCTCAAGGACATCCGCCTCTCCTACTATTACGGCGCCAAGATCGGCGTCATCGGCCTCAACGGCTCCGGCAAGTCGAGCCTCCTCCGCATCCTGGCGGGCCGCGACACCGAGATCCTCGGCGAGACCTCCATCGCCCCCGGCTACTCGGTCGGCTTCCTCGAGCAGGAACCCCACCTCGAGCCGGGCAAGACCGTCAAGGAGGTCGTCTCCGAGGGCGTCCAGGAGATCGTCGACCTCCTCGCGGAGTTCGACAAGATCAACGAGGCCTTCGGCGATCCCGACGCCGACTTCGACAAGCTCGCGACGCGCCAGGCGAAGGTGCAGGAGAAGCTCGAGGCGGTCGACGCCTGGAACCTCGACGCCAAGCTCGACCTGGCGATGGACGCCCTCCGCTGCCCGCCCGCCGACAAGGTCGTCGACGTGCTCTCCGGCGGCGAGCGCCGCCGCGTCGCCCTCTGCCGCCTCCTCCTCCAGAAGCCCGACATCCTCCTCCTCGACGAGCCGACGAACCACCTCGACGCCGAGACGGTCGCCTGGCTCGAGAAGCACCTCCAGCAGTACGAGGGCACGGTCATCGCCGTCACGCACGACCGCTACTTCCTGGACAACGTCGCCGGCTGGATCCTCGAGCTCGACCGCGGCGAGGGCATCCCGTGGAAGGGCAACTATTCAAGCTGGCTCGACCAGAAGAAGAAGCAGCTCGAGATGGAGGAGAAGGGCGAGTCCGACCGCGCCAAGACCCTCGCGCGCGAGCTCGAGTGGATCGGCATGAGCCCGAAGGGCCGCCACGCCAAGTCCAAGGCCCGCATCGACCGCTACGAGAAGCTCCTGGCCGAGGACGGCCGCGAGAAGGTGAAGGAGACGAGGATCGTCCTCCCCGCCGGCCCGCGGCTGGGCAACGTCGTCATCCAGGCGAACGGCATCGCGAAGGGCTACGACGACAAGATCCTCTACGAGAACCTCTCCTTCGAGGTCCCGCCGGGGGCCATCGTCGGCCTCATCGGCCCGAACGGCGCCGGCAAGACCACCCTCCTCAAGATGATCACCGGGCAGGAGAAGCCCGACGCGGGAAGCATCAAGCTCGGCGACACGGTGAAGCTCGCCTACGCCGACCAGAGCCGCGCCAATCTCGACGCGGAGAAGACCGTCTGGGAGCAGCTCTCCGGCGGCCTCGACATCGTCAAGCTCGGCAAGCGCGAGGTGAACAGCCGCGCCTTCTGCTCCTGGTTCAACTTCTCCGGCACCGACCAGCAGAAGAAGGTCGGCGTGCTTTCCGGCGGCGAGCGGAACCGGCTCAACATGGCGATGATGGTGCAAGACTGCGCCAACGTCCTCCTCCTCGACGAGCCGACGAACGACCTCGACGTCAACACGATGCGCGCCCTCGAGGAGGCGCTCGACGACTTCGCGGGCGCCGCCCTCGTGGTCAGCCACGACCGCTGGTTCCTGGACCGCGTCTGCACGCACATCCTCGCCTTCGAGGGCAATTCCGAGGCGATCTGGTACGACGGCAACTTCACGGAGTTTATGGAGTGGCGGCGCGACCAGCTCGGCGCCGAGGCCGACCGGCCGCACCGCATCGTCTACCGCAAGCTCGAGCGCT
>JAEUJG010000604.1 GCA_016794765.1 Spirochaetaceae bacterium
GGCGGAAGCGCCGCCCGCCGAACGGACGCCCGAAATTGCTGCCTCCGCGCCTTCGGCCGCGCCTTCGGCCGCGCCTGCCTCCGCGCCTTCGGCCGCGCCTGAGGCCGCGCCTGCGGAGTCCGCGACGGAAGTCGCCTTGGCCGATCCGGAAGCGGCCCCTGCGCCGAGCGTTATGCCCGAACCGGTGCCCGAAGCTCCGTCCGCGGCGCCTGAAGAGAAGCCCGTGGCTGAAGGCGCGTCCGTGGCTGAAGCGGCGCCCGAGCCGAGCGCCGTCGCGGAGGCGCCCGCCGCCGAGCCCGCGCCTGTCGCGGAAGCGCCCGCCGCCGAGCCCGGAACCGGCGTCGGCGAAAGCGACTTGGCGGCCAGTGTCGCACAACCCTTGGCCGCCGGTTTCGTCGCCTTCAGGCGAGAGCTCGGCGACTGGACCATCGGCGAGGAAAACGCCGCGCAAAACGACCCGGAAAGCTATTTCGCCAAGCTGGCCCTGCCGCTCAGGATCGGCGGATCCCTGCGCTATTCCTTCAGCGCGCGCTCGACCGGCAAGGGTTGGGTCGGCTTCGGCATCCACGTCCTGGTCGCGAAGGTCGGCACGCATCGCGGCTACGGCGAAGGCTCGTCCACCCTAGTGTGGTTGAGCCGCGATCCCCGCGGCGGCGATCCCGCCACGCGGCTGCAGATCTACCGTTCGCGGAACGACGTGGACATGAGCATCGTCGACGAGGCCGCGACCGACATTTCCGCCCTGGAGCGGAACCGCTTCGAGATCGACGTGGACCCGGCCGCGGGCCTCCTCGTCGTCCGCGTCAACGACCGCGAGGCCTACCGCAAGACCGGCCTCTTCCTGGAGCCCCTGGGCGACTACGTCGTCCTCCGCGCCCTCGACAGGGCCGAATTCTCCGATTTCCGCGTGGAGGCCCTGCCGTGAGCACCGACCGTCTTTCCCCCTCCGTATCCGGGCCCGCGGCCGGCGAGCGCATGCGCGTTGGGCGATTCCTTAAGCCCGTCGCCTTGGCCTCGCTCGCGGCGAGCCTGCTCTTCTCCTCCTGCGCCAACCTCTTCTCCGGGGAGGACATCAAGGCGAAGATCAAGGAGGAGGTGACGGTCGCCAACGCTCAGGAGGTGACGGTTACGGTGAGGCCGGATCCGGCGATGCCGGGCGCATCGGGAACGGCGGTCAGCGTCACCAGGCAAAAAACCGGCGTGGCCTTCCCGATCAGCGTTTCTGTCAACGAGGATTATGCCTTCACGGGGTGGAACTCCGTCGGTGACGGCGCCGTTTCCTTCGCAAGCGCCGGAAGCGCCTCGACCACGGCCACCCTTGGCGCCTCGGGATCCAATGTCATTATCCAGGCGTCCTTCGCGGCGAGACCGAGGGTGTTGAGCACGGATCCAAGGTCAGACCAGGATCCCGTCGTTCGCAACAAGTCGATTACCGTATTCTTTTCCGAGGACATAGTCCCGGCCTCGCTGACCAAGTCCCTGTTTACCGTCACTTCCATCGGCGTCGGTAT
>JAEUJG010000640.1 GCA_016794765.1 Spirochaetaceae bacterium
CACCAGACGCTCGCCAGGCATGAAGGGCAGGTAGGGCGCCTCGAGGATTCCCTCGGCAATGGCGCCGGCGGCGAAGGCCTCGCTGCCGGGCAGTCCGAAGCTGACGAGGGCTCCTTCGTCGCGGGAACTGAAGGCCAGGCGGTAATCGATGGGCACCGGCCGTTC
Source organism: Spirochaetaceae bacterium (assembly GCA_016794765.1). Lineage (GTDB taxonomy): Bacteria > Spirochaetota > Spirochaetia > Treponematales > Rectinemataceae > JAEUJG01. The sequence goes on from JAEUJG010000640.1 coordinate 166, forward strand.
CGGCGCGGCGCGCGCGGCGGCGGCCTGGGTGGCGACGCCCTTGGCCGAAGCGTCGAGCAGGGGCAGGGCGGATAGACCGGCGTAGGCGGAAAAGGCGTCGGCGCCGAAAAGACTCCCGTCGCGGCCGTCGTAGGCGGCGGCGCGCCAGAGGATGCGCCGGGATTCGACGGATACCCGCGCGATGAAGACCCAGCGGGCGCCGGAAGCCCGCGCCGCGCCGCGGGCCGCCTCGGGTTCGGCCAGCTCATAGTCGATCGGGTCTCCGCGGCCGGCCGCGAGCCCCGTCGCCCCGGCCTCGCGGGCCAGGGACTGGGCCAGGGCTTCCGCGAAGCGGAGCGACTCTGCCGCGCCGCTTCCGGCGGAGGGAACGGCGACCGCGACGACGGCGCGCGCGGCGTCGAGTTCCCTTTCGTCCGAGGCCGCCGCGCCTTTCGGCGCCGGAGTCGGCGTCTGGGCCGCGAGCCAAGCTCCCGCCCCGAGAAACAGGGCGGCGGCCGCGGCGACGCGAAGGCGCGCTGAAGGCCGCATCATTTCTCCGTCAGGAACTCGACCCCGTCCCAATCGGCCGGGGGAGGCGACTTCAGGTAGTTTCGGGCCCTTTCCAGGAAGAGCCCGGAAGGATAGTCGTCGGGAAGGAGGCGCTCGACCTTTTCGAGCCCGGCTATCGCGCCGGCGAAGTCCGCGGCGTAGTAGCGCTCCAGGGCCCGGTCGTGGAGGACCCAGGCCTCGGCCTCGGCCCCCTCCACGCGGCGCCTGGCCGTGTAGATCCGCACGCCCTTGGACTTGCCCTTGACGGCGACCGTGTCAAGGAGCCGGCAGGGCAGGTTGTCCTTCACCTTCATGTGGACGCTCTCGGAGAAGAGGAGTTGCTGGTGGTACTTCTTGGTCAGGCCCTCGAGCCGGGAGGCCAGGTTGACCATGTCGCCGATGACCGTGTAGTTCATCTTCTTCTCGCAGCCGATGTTGCCGACGGTGACGACGCCGTAGTTGATGCCCACGCCGATGTGGAACTCGGGGCCGCCGTTCGCGCGTTGCGCTGCGTTGAAGGCGTCGAGGGCTTCCGACATCTCGAGCCCGGCGAGCACGGATTGCAGGGCGTCGTCCTCGTGCCGGACGGGCGCGCCGAAGAAGGCCATGATCGCGTCGCCGATGTACTTGTCCACGACGCCGCCCCGGCCCATGATCACGTCGACCATGCCGGAGAAATAGCGGTTCAGGGCGGTGACGAGGTCGTCCGGCGCCATCTTCTCGGAGATGCTCGTGAAGGACCTGATGTCGGAGAAGAGGATCGAGACGACGCGGTTGTCGCCGACGAGCATGCCCTCGGGATTGATGAAGACCTGGTCGATCACGTCCTTGGGCACGTAGAGCTGGAAGATGTTCCGGATCTTCATTTCCCGCTTCTGCGCCACGACCGCGTCGAAGGCGTAATGCTTGATCTGCTCGTAGGCCTTGCCGAGCTCGCCGAGCATCAGGTTGAAGGTGTGCGAAAGCTGGCCGATCTCGTCCTTGTACTCGACGGGCACGCGCTCGGAAAGGTCGTTGGAGGCTATGATGCGACGCATCGCCTCCACGACCTCCTCGATGGGCCGCGTCAGGTAGCGGGCGAAGAAGAGGAGGAGGAGGATGGAGGCCAGGGCCGAGCCCGCCAGGATGGCGAGGGCGGTGCGGAGGATAGCCTCCACCTCGCCGTAAAAGGTGGAACGCTCCTCGGAGACGATGAACTCCCAGCCGAAGGGCCGGAAGGGGAAGGCCGCGGCGACGCGGTCCTTGCCGCCGAGCTTGAGCTGGATGAAACCGCGCTTCGCCTCGGCGGCGAGGGCCGCGATCGCGGTGGCTTCGTTTTCAAGGGGATCGAGGGCAGTGCCGCCCGCCCCGCCGCTCCTCATCGCCACCTTGCCCGAGGCGTCCAGGGCCACGATCGCCTCGGTGGGGCTGCGCAGGATGGAGCCCGCGAAGGACTCCACCGCGGCGCGGGCGGCCGCCTCCATGTCGGGCCTGCCGACAAAGCCGTTTTCGGCCAGGAGGTTCCATTGGCTCTCGGCGTACTTTTCGAGCTCGGAGGCCTTGAAGGTCAGGAACTCCGTGGCGACTCGCGTAACCGAGGACGCGGCGACGAAATACGACGACATTCCCGCCAGCACGACGGAAACCATGATGAGGGGGAGGACGATCAGGATGATCTTGAGCCGTATGCTCATATGGTTACATCATACCCGAGCCCAGTCCATCCTGCAACGAAAAGACGGCTTCCGGGACCAAAAACTTCACCGCGGCGAACGCGAAGGAAGGAGGGTACGAAATAAAGGAGGGGCGGAGCCGAATCGCCGGCGCCGCCCCTCTCTTTCGGGGCTTACTCCCTGATCTCTTTTCCTTCTCCGGGTCTCCGAGGGCCGATCGTCAAGAGCCTACCTTCCGCGGGTGCCGTAGAGATAGCGGAAGTAGTCCATGTCGGTGGAGATCGTCTTGTTGAAGCCGGGCATCGTCTGCCGGTAGGACTCGACCGCGCGCCAGAAATCGTAGAAGGAGGGATCGCGCCCGTAGGAGTCGGCGTAGATGCGGGAAGCCTCGGCGTCGGCCTTGCCCTTGGCGGTCTCGGCCTTCTGGTAGGCGCCCGAGAGGATGGATCGTTTCTCGTTCTCAAGCTTGCCGAACCACTCGGCCTTCTTGCCCTCGCCGTAGCTCCTGAAGGCCTGCGCGATCTGTGCTCGCTCCTTGATCATGCGCTGGTAGACCGATTCGGTGAGCTCGTCCGAGTACTTGATCTGCCGCGGCACGATGTCGATGACCTCGATGCCGAAGGACGGGACGATCGACTTGACGAGGCCGAGCATCTCTTCCGAAAGCTGTTCGCGGCCCTTGGAGATGTTCTCGTAGCTGATGTTGCTCTGGGTCAGCTGGTCCAGGGCGGCCGAACCCTCGGCGTCGCCGGTCTGGAATGTTTCCCGCGCGGCGGTGCCGATGAGCCGGTTCGAATTCCGCACCGCTTCGCGGAGGAAGTTGCCCGAAATGACGGTGCGGACCGCCGAGTCGATGACGTCGTCCAGGCGGCCGTAGGCGGCTTCAAGGCTGCCCACAGATTCGTAGAACTTGACGGGATCGGTGATCCGCCAGCGGGCGGTCGTGTCCACCCAGATGAACTGGTTTTCCTTGGTCTGGATGCGCTCGGGCTGGCCGTCCCACGGGAGGATCTTCTTCGGGTAGGTGACGACGTTGTCCACGAAGGGGGAACGGAGCTTGAGGCCGGCGTCCTGCTGGACGGCGACGATCTTGCCGAGCCGCACCACGATGGCGAGTTCGCCCTCGTTGACGATATAGAAGGGCCCCAAGGCCAGGAAGACGACGAGGACGGCGAGGACCGCCGCCATGATCACGAGTAGGCGTTTCACTTGACGGCCCCCTTCGAGTCGAGGTTCTTGAGGGGAAGGAAGTTCGAGAAGCGCTTGTCGATGAGCTCGACGCCCTTCGCGTCCTTGAAGACCTCGTCCATCATCTCGTAGTAGAGGCGCTGGCGGGTGACCTCGGGAGCCTTGCGATACTCCTCGTACACCGAGTTGAAGCGGGCTACGTCGCCCTTGGCGCGGTTGACGCGCTCGGTCGCGTAGCCCATGGCCACTTCTACCACGCGGTCGGCCTCGCCGCGCGCCTTCGGGATCTCGGCGTTGTAGGCTTCCTTGCCCTCGTTGATGAGGCGGTTCATGTCCTGGATGGACTTGTTCACGTCCTCGAAGGCCTCCTGGACGCCCTTGGGCGGGATGATG
>JAEUJG010000034.1 GCA_016794765.1 Spirochaetaceae bacterium
GCCGGCCGCTGCGAGGGCTTCCTTGCCCTCCCGGTATTCGCGGTCGACCGCCTCGGGTTCGCAGATTATTTCCAGGTCCAGGGAGCCCTCGTAGCCGGCCGCGACAAGGGCGGAGACGAGGCTTTCCCAATCGACGCTGCCCGCTCCGGGGCGGCGCTTCCGGTTTTCCTTGCCGAAATTGTCGCAGAGGTGGGTTCCGGCCAGGGCTTCGCCCAAGGCGGCCGGAATCAGCTCCACCCGCTCCTTGCGCGCCCAGGCGTGGCCCACGTCGAAGTTGTACGCGAGCGTCTCAAGGCCGGCTTCCTCCCTGAGGCGGAGGAAACCCTCGGTTCCTCCGACAAGGGAGCCCGGCAGGATCTCCAGGGCGAGACGCTTGCCCGCCGCCGCCGCCGCCTCGAGCCGCCGTCCGATGAGCTCGACGAGGGCCGCGCGCGCGCCGGCAAGTCGCGCGGCGGAGAGGACGCCGACCGGATCGAACTCGGGAATCGGGAGCGTGAGGACCTCGCAGGACGGGAAGGCCGCCGCGATGTCGAGGAATGCGGCGAAACCCGCGTCGTGCCGGGGCCGCGAAAGCGTCGCGAGACTCGTGAAGTCCGAAAGGGCGAAGTGGGCGACCCATTGGCTCGGTTCGAGGCCTTCGCCGTCGAGGCGGCTCGTGATCTCCGCCACGGCGGAAGCGGTCCATTCCTTCACGGCTTCGGGCCTATAGACCTCGAGCTGGAGGGCAGTGAGTCCCAGGGCTGCCGCCCGGGGTATGGCCGCCGCTATGTCGGTGACGTTGAAGCCGGGGCCCGAGGCCGAGATGTAAAATGCCGGAGAAGCGCCGAAGCCCATCATGCCTCCGTGATGCAATTTTGCATGCAAAATAGAGAGTACAAATTTGGGATACCACGGCTCTCATAATCCGTCAATAAAGAAAATGCATTTTGCGTGCAAAATTCTTGACGCTTGGACGACAGCCGTCCTATTATGAGCGCGTGAAAGCCATGATCGAGTACGAGGATCTGTCGGAGAAGGTCTACCGCTCCATCAAGACGATGATTCTCGAGGGCGAACTCGAACCCGGGGAAAAGCTCCGGCAGGAGGAACTTGCCCTGAGGCTCGGCATTTCCCGCACGCCCCTGGCCGCCGCTTTCTCCAAGCTGGAAAAGGAGATGCTCGTGGAGCTCCTCCCCCGCCGAGGAGCGCGGGTCCGCACCCTCTCCAGCGAGGAACTCCTCGATCTCTATGAAATACGGATGCGGCTCGAGCCGCTCGGCGCCTTCGAAGCCGCACAGGTCCTGGCCGGAGCGCGTCCATCCCCGATCGATCCCGACGAAGGCAGGCGGCGGCTCGAAGAGGCCCTGGCCAGGTACAGGACCGCGGTAGCGACGGAGAAGGCCCCGACGATCAAGCTGGCGGACTATGATTTTCACCTGGCGATTGTCGAGCTTTCCGGCAATGAACCGCTCCGACGGCTCATCACTTCCTCCAACATCGTGTTCATCTCGAACCAGCGCGGGCTCCTCAAGGCGGCCGGCGTCAGCCTCGCCGAGCACGAAGCGCTCGTGGCCGCCATCGCTGAAGGGGCGCCAGATCGAGCCGAAGCCGTGATGGAGGCGCATCTCGCCGGCGCGAGGGTCAGCTTGGCGAAACGGGTGGCCGAAGAAGGAGGCGCGCCCTGAAACGCCTCGAATCCACGGTCATCGCCGAAGAGGTTTACCTTCGCCTCAAGCGCCTTATCGTCGACGGCGAGCTTCCCCCGGGCGGGCGCATCGACCGCCGGAGCCTGGCCCAGGAGCTCGGCGTGAGCCCGACGCCCCTCAACGACGCCCTGGCCCGCCTTTTGGGCGAGCGCTTCGTCGAAAGACGGAGCGGTCGGCGCGAAGAGGAAGGGCTCTTCGTGCCGGAGCGGCCGGAGGGTGAGCTTGTCAACATTTTCGCGGTCAGGGCGGGTCTCGAGGGCATGGCGGCCCGCCTCGCGGTGGAGCGGGTCCGGGCCGGTGCCGATCCCGCTCCCCTCCGGACCCTCGCCGCGCGGTTCCGCGGCTTGGAGCCGCCCTTCGACGCGGAGAAAACCAGGCGGTACCTGGAGGAAGACAAGCT
>JAEUJG010000043.1 GCA_016794765.1 Spirochaetaceae bacterium
GTATTGTTGCCTGTCTTCTCCTCCTGGCCGCGCCGGTGGGCTCTTGTGCGGAGGCATCGGGGCGCGAAGGCGCGCCGATACGGGGGAGAGGCAGGGCAATGTAGAGACAGAAGGGCAAAGCGCTGGGATTATAATGCTAGACAAATACGATATCCGTCTATATTATGGACAACATGAGCGATCATGGTTTGTCAGGCGCAAGTATCGAAGAGCTCGCCGCCGGTTTCGCGCGGGACGAGTCCCTGAAGGGCTATCGCTGCCTCGCCTGCGGGGCGGCCTTTGAGGACGGGCGCGTCTACGCCGAAGGCGAAGCGCTCCTGTTGGCGGAAAGGGCGGCGGCGGCCCACGTCGCGCGGAGCCATGGCGGCGCCTATGCCCTGCTCAAAGGCCTCGGCGACGAGGCGGCCGGACTCCCCGAGGTGCAGGGCAAGGTGCTCGACCTCCTCTTCGAAGGGAAGAGCGACGAGGAGATCGCGGAGGCCCTCGGCGGCAAGTCGGCCTCGACCGTGCGGAACCACCGCTTCAACCTGCGGCGGCGCGAGGCCGAGGCGCGGATCTTCCTGGCCATGATGCGGCTGGTCGACGGGCGGGGGGCGGGCGCCGGGCGTTTCCTCGATTACCCGGCGGGCATGCCCGCGCGCGACGAAAGGGCCGCGATCACGGAGCCCGAGGCCGCCGCCGTCGAGGCGAAGTATCTCGCGGCCCGGCCGGGGCAGGACGGAAAGCCCGGCCTCGCCCTGGCGTCCTGGCCCAAGCGGCAAAAGGAAAAACTCGTGCTCCTGCGGCGCATCGCGGGGCTCTTCGAGCCCGGTCGGCGCTATGCCGAGCCCGAGGTGAACGCCCTCCTCATGCCCGTCTGGGACGATTACGTCACCATCCGGCGTTATCTCATCGAGTATCGCTTCCTGGACAGGAAGCCGGACGGGAGCGCGTATTGGGTGGTCGGGGGAGGCGCGGCCCCCTGATCGATGCGGCGGGCCGCGCGTTCTTGTCCTAGATGTTCACGTCCGTCCGGCGGCGGCGCTTCTGGAGCTCGCCGGGGAAGAGGAGCTCGAAGGCGTCGAGGGCGATCTGGAGTTCCTCGTTCGTCGGGATCACGAGAATGGTCGTCGGCGAGTAGGGCGCCGAGACGACGCTCTCCGCGCTGCCGTTCGAGGCGTTCTTCCCGTAGTCCATGACGATGCCGATGTTTTCGAGGCGATGGCAGATGCGCTCGCGCATCTTGACGCCGTGCTGGCCGATCCCGCCGGTGAAGACGAGGGCGTCCACCTTGAAGAGCTCCGCGGAGTAGGCGCCGATGTACTTGCGCACCCGGTGGGCGTAGACCTCGAGGGCTTCCGCGGCGTTCTGGTTGCCCGCCTCGACCGCGGCCTCGAGGTCGCGAAGGTCGTTGGAGATGCCCGAAAGCCCGAGGAGGCCGGATTTCTTGTTGACGAGGCTGGAGAGCTCCTTGGAGCTGTAGCCGCGTTCCTCCAGGAAGCCGAGGATCGCGGGATCTATGTCGCCCGAGCGGGTGCCCATCACGAGGCCTTCGAGGGGGGTGAAGCCCATCGAGGTGTCGATCGACCGGCCGTTTTCGATGGCGGTGATCGAGGCGCCGTTGCCGAGGTGGCAGGTGATGATGTTCGTGTTTTCCGGGTGCCGGCGCATGATCTCCAGGGCGCGGCCGGCGACGTAGCGGTGGCTCGTCCCGTGGAAACCGTAGCGGCGGATCTTGTACTTGTCGTAGAGCTCGCGGGGCAGGCCGTAGAGGTAGGCGGCCGGGGGCATGGTCTGGTGGAAGGCCGTGTCGAAGACGGCGACCTGGGGGACGCCGGGCAGGAGGCGGCTGGCCTCGCGTATGCCGACGAGGTTGGCGGGGTTGTGGAGGGGCGCGAGCTCGACGTTCTGCTCGATCGCCGCGATGACCTCCGCGTCGATCGCGACCGACTGGGCGAAGCGTTCGCCGCCGTGGACCACGCGGTGGCCTATGGCGCTGATCTCGGTGATCGAACCGAGGATGCCCGCCTTGGGATCGACCAGGGCCTCGGCGACCCGGTTCATGGCGTCGGCGTGGTCGGGGATGGGCTCCTCGATCCTGGTCTGCCCCTTGGGCGAGGTCTGGGACAGGCTCCCGCGCGCCTCGCCGATCCGCTCGACCGAGCCCCTCCCGAGGCTCTCGCGGTGCGGCATGCGAAACACCTCGTACTTGAGCGAGGAACTCCCGCTGTTGAGGACGAGGATGCGCTTCCCGGCGCCCGCTTCGTTCATGGTATGGTCTCCCTTCGCCGGATGCGCCTCGTGGGCCCATGCCGGACCATCCCATCGTAAACCAGGTTCGGCGCGGCGGGAATCGAGAAAGCGCGATTTTCGGCTGAATGCCGGGCCGCCGCGCGGCGGGTCGCGGCGCCCGCGCGGCGGGGCCTCCGGACTAGACCTTCAGGTACTCCGCGAGGAGGGCGATCGTGTTGCCGAGCGCCTCCCGGTGTGTGCGCTCGTAGCCGTGGCTCGCGTAGACGCCGGGACCCACGAGGCCGTGCCGCAGGTCGTGGCCGGCCGCCAGGGCGACGTCGGCGTCCGAACCGTAGCTCGGATAGACATCCACCGCGTAGCGGCAGCCCGCCCGGCCGGCCGCCTCGACCAGGGCCGTCGTCACGTCCCAGTCGTAGGGGCCGCGGGAATCCTTGGAGCAGATGGAGACCGAGCGCTCGTCGCAGCCGAGGTCCTCGCCGACGGCGCCCATGTCCACGGAGACGAATTCCTCCGTACCGGCCGGGACGACGGCGCCGCCGTGTCCGACCTCCTCGTAGGCGGTGAAGAGGAGGGAGACCCGGCGGCCGGGCTCGAGGCGGCCGGCGGCGGCCTCCTCCGCGAGGGCGAGGAGGATGCCGCAGGCGGCTTTGTCGTCGAGGTGGCGGCTCTTCAGGTAGCCGGAGGGCGTGAGGAGGGGCCGCGCGTCGATCGACACGATGTCGCCGGGGCTTATGCCGAGGGCCAGGGTCTCCGCCTTGGAGGCGACGGTCTCGTCGACGAGGATCTCCACGGAATCCTCGTCCGGTTTCAGGTCCTTGAGGCGGACGTTGACGTGGGACGAGGCCTCCACGGGCTGGAAGGTGCCCGTGACGCTCCGGCCGTCGCGGCAATGGATCCGGCAGGTCTCTCCCACGACGTTGAGGTCGGGATAGGAGCCGATCTTGGAGTAGCGCAGGCGGCCGTTCGGCTTGACGGCGCGGACGACGGCGCCGAGGGTGTCGACATGGGCCGCCAGGACGAGGGGGCGCCCCGTTCCGCCGAGCCCGCAGAGGACGGAGCCCTTGCGGCCGCGGAGCGGCGCGAGGCCGAGGGAGCGGAGGCTGCGCTCCACGTAGTCGGCCGCGGCGGCGGAAAAGCCCGAGGGGCTCGGAATGGCGCAGAGGGCGAGGGTATGGGCGACGGCCCGGTCGAGGGCTCCTGGTTGGTCGTGCATGGGACGCTCCTTTTTCCGTCGGATTCTAGCGCCCGGGGGCGGGGGACGCATAGCCCGCGCGCGGTTTGACGCCCCGGCGAAGGGGGGCTAGAGTAGGGGTATCGGGCGGCGCGCCCGCGAGGAGCTCCCATGATTCAAAAAGAGAAGGAATTCCGCGAGCGTTGCGCGCTCCGCGGTCTCGAGGCAGCCGACATCGAAAGGGCGGTCGACTGGGTGAGGCGGCTCGTCGAGGAAGCCGCGGGCTACGACGGCGGCCTCTCCTCCGCCTCCCCGGAAACCTTCAAGCGCTTCGCTTCCCTGGATGCCGGCGCCGGAGCGGACGCGCCGGACCGCCTCCTCGCCTATGCCCGCTACTGCGCCGTCATCGGCCGGGAGGACCTCGTCGTCTGGCTCTCCTCCCTCCTCCTTCCCATCGGGGTCCTGCCCGCGGTTTCGGAGCGCCTGGCCGCCCTTGAGGGGGAGGAGCTCCGCGACCTCGTGTTCCGCGGGGTGGAGATCCCCCCGTCCGGCGCCTTTCCCGAAGCCTATCCCGCGCCGACCGCCCTGGTCGTCTCGCGGCTCGAGGCCGCCCTCCCGCCGGAGCGCGCCTATCGCGTGCTTTGCCAAAACGTCCACCGCGTTCCCGACGCGGCCTTCGCGGCGGAGAAGGAGGCCTTCGGGAAGGCCGCCACCATCGACGAGTGGCTCCAGGCTTGGCACGCGCGGCAGGTCGCCGCGCTCGAGCGCCACGCGGCCGACGGGACGCTCTGGTACGAGCAGCGCATCACCCAAGCCGTGGTCGAGTTCGTGCGGGCGAACCCGGAGGTCCTGGGCGGCCGGCGCGAGGGAAACCGCGTCTACATCACCAAGATCCCCTACGATCCCGACCGCTGGCTCGCCTCGACCGATCCGCTCGAGCGCCGGCGCCTCGCCTGCCATTGCCCCCTGGCCGCCTCCTCCATCACCTCCGGAGGGGCCGGTGTCTCCCCGGCCTGGTGCGCCTGTTCCGCCGGCTACGAGAAGCGCATCCTGGACGTGGTCTTCGGACTCGCGGAAAGCGGCGGGGAGACCGAGTCCGAGGTGCTCGAATCGGTGCTCGGCGGCGCCGGGCGTTGCCGCTTCGCCGTCGTGATACCGCCGGCCGTCCTCGCCGCGAAGCGCGCGGGCTACGCCTGAAGGCCCAAGGAGCAGTCATGCCCCACATCCGAGTCCGAAACGTCGATCCCGCCCTCCTCGAGGCGCGCGCCGTCGTCCTGGTCGACCGCCTCCAGGAGGCCGTCGGCTGCGACCGGGCCTGGTTCACCCTCGAACTCGTCGCGACCCGCGTCATCGACACCGGGTCGGGAGAGCCCGCGCGGCCCTTTGCCGAGGTGCTCTGGTTTCCGCGTCCGCCGGAAGTGAAGGCGGCGGTCGCCCGGATCCTGGCCGAGGAGCTTCGCGGCGACGCGGACTACCTGACCGCCCTGTTTTCGGAGCTCCGCGAGGAGGACTATTTCGAGAACGGCGAGAAGGTCTAGGCGACCGGGCGGCGGAAGAACGGCGCGCCGTCCCCGCGTTGACGGAGGCGGCGCGCCTGCGTATGCGTTGGTCGGCTAGGGGCGCAGCTTGGAGGCCTTCTCCACCAAGCCCACGAACTCGGCGCGCCGGTCCGAGGGGGCGGCGGCCGCGGCCTCCTTGGCGAGGCCGAGGACGAGGGGCCAGTCGGCCAAGCCCTTGTAGGCGGAGCGGCGCAGGATGAGGCCGTAGCCGGCCGCGGCCGCCGCGAGGCGGAAGTCGCCGGAGGCCGCCGCCGGGCCCCGGCCGTCGTCCAGGAGGGGGAACTCGAGGAGGGCCGACTGGTCCTCCGCGGGTTTCTTGTAGCGCACCCGGAGCATGCCGAGCGAGCGCGCGCCCGCGCCCTGGGCGGTCCCGGCCTGGGCGGAGGGCTCGATTTCGTACAACGCGGTCACTCGGTGGCCCGCTCCCATCTCCCCCGCGTCCTTCGTGTCGTCGGCGAAGTCCTCCGCCGCGAGGAGGCGGTTTTCGTAGCCGACGAGGCGCCAGGACTTGACTGCCTTGGGATCGAACTCCACCTGAAGCTTCACGTCCTTGGCGACGGTGAGGAGGGTCGCGCCCATCTCCTCCACGAGGACGCGGCGCGCCTCCGCCAGGCTGTCCACATAGGCGTAATTGCCGTTGCCCTTGTCCGCCAGGGCCTCCATCCGCGAGTCCTTGAGGTTGCCGCGGCCGAAGCCCATGAGGGAGAGGAAGATCCCCTTCTTCTTGTAGCCTTCCACGAGGGCCAGGAGCTCCGCCTCGCTCGAAGGGCCGACGTTGAAGTCGCCGTCCGTGGCGAGGATGACGCGGTTGTTGCCGCCCTTCCGGAAGTTGGCGAGGGCGGTTTCGTAGGCGAGGACGATGCCCTCGCCGCCGGCCGTGGAGCCGCCGGCGGAGAGCCGTTCGAGGGACTCGAGGATCCTGGCCTTCTCCGAGCCGGGCGTCGGCGGCAGGACCACGCCGGCCGAGCCGGCGTAGGCGACGATGGCGACCCGGTCCTGGGGGCGCATGACCTCGGCGAGGAGGGAGAAGGCGCGCTGGACCAGGGGCAGCTTGTCCGGGCTCGACATGGAGCCCGAACTGTCGACGAGGAAGACGAGGTTGGCGGGGGGCAGGTTCTCCGCCGAGACGCTCCGCGTCCGCAGGCCGATGGCGAGGAGGCGGCGTTCCGGGGCCCAGGGCGCCGGGGCGACCTCGATGGTCGCGGCGAGGGGCGGCGGCGGCGCGCCGGCGGCGGCCGTCGGCTCCTTCCAGGCGTAGTCGAAGTAGTTGACGAGCTCCTCGATGCGGACGGCGTCCGGCGGGGGCAAGCTGCCCTCGTTGAGGAAGCGGCGGATGTTCGCGTAGGAGGCGGTGTCGACGTCGGCGGCGAAGGTCGAGAGGCTTTCCTTGGCGGTTTCCTTGAAGGGATTCTCGACGCTGCCCTTGTAT
>JAEUJG010000073.1 GCA_016794765.1 Spirochaetaceae bacterium
GGCACTAGCACCTCAAGCTAGCGTGTCTACCAATTCCACCATCGCCGCTCGGGACAAGGAATATATATCCGATCAGCCCACGAAATGTCAATCGCCCGAGACGTTTTTTTTTTGCACGCGATTGCGTTTGACGTACATGGATACTCTGCGTAGAATGTCTCAAACTAAGGAGGCTCCATGAGTACTCTCATCGCAGTAGTGGCATTCGTCATCTACGTGGTCTTCTACTTCACCTACGGGAAGACGCTCCAGACAAAGCTCCTCAAGAGCCACGAGGCTCCGGACGCGCCCTCGAAGCGCCTATCCGACGGCGTGGACTACGTCCCCACGTCGAAGTTCGTCCTCTTCGGGCACCACTTCGCCTCCATCGCCGGCGCCGGCCCCATCACGGGCCCCGCGATGGCCGTCGCCTGGGGCTGGCTGCCCGGTCTCCTGTGGATCTGGTTCGGCAACATCTTCCTCGGCGCCATCCATGACTACCTGGCCCTCGCCGCCTCCGTCCGCTACGACGGACGCTCGATGCAGGTCGTCGCCCAGGACATGATCGGCAAGAAGGCCGGCAAGACCTTCGGCTGGTTCATCATGTTCCTCTGCATCCTGGTCGTCGCCGCCTTCGGCGACATCGTCGCCGGCCAGTTCGCCGCCGACGGCCGCGTCTTCTGGGCCTTCGTCTTCTTCTGCGTCGCGGCCTTCATCGCCGGCTTCGCGATGTACCGCTCCAAGCTCGGCCTGGGCTACGGCACCATCATCGGCCTCGTCCTCGTCGGAATCGCCTTCTGGGCCTCCGGATTCATGCCCCAGGCTTGGAGCAAGGACGTCTACTTCCTCATCATCTTCGTCTACATCGTCCTGGCCTCCACCCTCCCGGTCAATCTCCTCCTCCAGCCCCGCGACTACCTGTCGTCGTACTTCCTGTACTTTGGCCTCTTGGTCGGCGGCGTCGCGGCCCTGATCAGCTTCCAGCCCCTCGACTCCATCCCCGCCTTCACCAGCTTCAGCGCGAAGGTCATCGCGGGACAGCCCTCGCCCTTCTGGCCGACCATCCCCCTCATCATCGCCTGCGGCGCCCTCTCCGGCTTCCACGCCCTCGTCGCCTCCGGCACGAGCTCGAAGCAGCTCAAGGAGGAGAAGGACGCCCTCTTCGTCGGCTACGGCGCCATGCTCGTCGAGGGATTCCTCTCCACCCTCGTCATCATCTCCATCGCCGGCTTCGGCGCCGCCGCCCTGGGCGACAAGCTTCTGGCAACCCCCGCCCTCGGCCGCTTCGTGCAGTCCTTCTCGAAGATGGTCAGCTCCCAGCTGCCCTTCCTCCCGATGAGCTTCATGACCCTCTTCGCCGCGGTCTGGGTCTCCACCTTCGCCCTCACCACTCTGGACACGACGAACCGCCTGGGCCGCTACATCATCCAGGAGATGGTCGAGCCGCTGAAGGGCAAGAGCGAGGGACTCTACAAGTTCCTCGGGAACAAGTGGGTCGCCTCCGTCATCATCGCCTTCACCGGCATCTTCCTCGCCCGCTCCGGCGGCTACAGCTTCCTCTGGCCGGCCTTCTCCGGCGCGAACCAGCTCCTGGCCTCCGTGGTCATGCTGACCGTCGCCGTCTGGGTCAAGCGCAAGCTCAATCCCAAGTACATGATGGCCGTCCTCATCCCCGCCATCTTCCTCTGGGTGACCGTCACCGCGGCCCTCGTCTGGTACGAGGTCGTCGCCGTGCCGACCTTCTTCGCGGCCGGCAAGCCGACCGCCAGCCTCATCACCGGCGGCATCGTCGGCGGCATCACCCTCGTGATGCTCATCCTCAACTTCGTGATGATCGCGGGCTTCCTCAAGAACATCAAGGAGAACAAGGCCACGGCCTAAACCTCCCGCGCCCTTGGGCCGAAGGGCCCAAGGGCCCCTGTCCGGAAGAAAGGGCTTCCTCGCGGAGCCCTTTCTTTTTATATTAAGCATCGCGGAGCGGGCGGCCGCCGGCTTCGGGAAAGGGAAGAGCATGCAAGGACGGCATTTGGCGACCTACCTGCGGAAGATCGCCGGGACAATAGCCCAGGTGAACCGCGAAAAGGCCGTGGAATTCGTGGAGTTCGAGCTCAAGGAGCTCGAGAACATCTTCTCCCTCCTCATCCTGGGCGGCTTCGTCGGACTTCCCTCCCCCCCGGCCCCCATCGCGATGGAGTTGTTCCCCCTGATGGAGCGCGAGCTCAGGATCATGCTCTCGCGCTCCGATTTCGCGCAGGACCCCTTGGCGGCCCTCATGGGCATCCTGCAGGTCGACTGAAAGCCGGTACACGATGGTAAGCAACGCGTTTTTCCTGGGCAAGGGCGGGGTCGGCAAGACGACCGTCTCCGCCGCCTTCGCCCTCTCCCTGGCCCGGACGGGCAGGAAGGTCCTCATCGCCTCCCTCGATCCAGCGCACAACTTGGGCGACGTCCTGGAGGCGCAGCTCACGGACAAGCCCAGGCGCGTGGAGGACAACCTCGACGCCCTGGAAGTGGACCTGGGCGCCTGGGTTGACCGCTATCTCAAGGAGAGCAAGGACGAGCTCAAGAGCACCTACTCCTACAACCTCGCCCTCAACCTCGACTCCTTCTTCGACATCATGAAGTACTCGCCCGGCACGGAGGAGTATGCCGTCCTCTGGGCCATCGAGCACATCCGCTGCGAATTGGCCGGGGGTTACGACATCGTCGTCTTCGATACCCCGCCCACGGCCCTCTCCCTGCGCTTCCTCGCGATGCCAGCGATCTCCACGCGCTGGGTGGCCGAGCTCACGAAGCTCCGCGAGCGCATCCTCACGCGGCGCCAGACCATCACCAGGATCAATCCCTCCTCGCCCGTGGCCTCGAGCTGCACCGACAAGGATTCGGACGCGGTCTACGGCAAGCTCGGCTCGATCAAGGGCAGGTTGGCCGGCCTCCAGTCGCTCTTCAGCGAAGAGAGCTACGTGGCCGTCGTCGTCAACCAGGACGTCCTCTCCATCAGCGAGGCCAGGCGCATCGCCGACGAGCTTGACCGCATCGACGTCCCCTTGAACGCGATCTGCGTCAACAAGCGCGGCCTCACGGAGGCTCCCTGGAACCTCGACCCGAGACTCAAGTCCTCCAAGCGTTTCGAATTCGACTTCCTCCGCGGGGGCCTCGCCGCCCGCGACGACCTACGTTCCCTGGACAACCCAGGCCTCGTCGCCGACTTCATGGCCGCGGCCTCGAAAGGAAGAGCATGAACCCCTATCTCCTGAGCGCCCTCGTCATCCTGGCCCTCGCCGCGACGGCGCAGTACTACCTCGGCACGAAAAAGAACCGCGTCATCGCGTCCGCCATCTCCAAGGGGGCCGAGGCGGTCCTGAAACCGACGATGACCAACTACGTCAACATCGGGGGAGCCATCGGCCACAATTTTTCCTACTCCCTCTCCGGCGGCCCCTGGACGAGCGCCAAGGGCACGATGACCCTCTCCCCCCGCCACTCCCTCCTCTATCTCCCCTTCTCCCGTCTCCTCGGCCTCGGCGTCGATCGCTTTTTCATCAACCTCTTCACGAAGCGGAAGCTTCGCGGCGAGGGCCATGTCCTCGACGCGGGCGAACTCCGTCGGGCGAAAATCGACGGACTCGCCGAGATGGAGCGCCGCGAGGTGGAGGCGGGAGGCAGGCGCTTCGTCCTTCTTTGGCGGGGAGCCGACCTTTCGGGCGAACTCGAGGCCCTGCTGAGCGCGATGCCCGATCCGAAGCGGCTCAGGCACTTCTGCGCCTACGCGGACAACAAGACCTTCTTCCTCAAGACCTATCCGGCCGCGGGCAACGTCGAGGACGACCTCAAGGCATTGCTGCCCCGATTGGACGCCTTTTTGGAAAAGGCGAAGGAGTGAGCATGGAGCTGGATTCCGCCAATCGGTCTAAGTTGGACGCGGTGCTGGCCAGGGTGAAGGAGCCCCTGTCCGAGCTCACGCTCCAGGAGCTCGGCCTCGTATCCAAGTTCACCTATTCGGCCAAGGAGAAGACCATCGTCGCCGCCCTCAACGTGGACGCGGCGCGTTTCGAGTGTCCCGCCTGCTCGGCGATGTACGGCGAAGTCATCCAGGGCATCGAACGCAACCTGCGGGAGGAGCTCCTCAAGGAGTTCCCCGGTTTCACGATACTCTTCGAGTAGCCGGAAGGCCCGCACCGAAGACAAAACCCGGCTTCCAAGGCCGGGTTTTGTTTTGCCGTCGCCCGTCGCGACCCGGCGCGGCTTTGATCGGGCCGCCGCCGCGGAACGTCCGCGCGGCTCAGGAACGCGCCGGCGGCAGGACGCTCGGACCCAGCTCCTCCGCCAGAAGATCCATGAAGACCACGTCATGGTAGGCGCCGCCGTAGAAATGCGCCTTGCGCCTCCGCCCGATCTCCTTGAAGCCGACCTTCCGGTACGAGGCCATGCCTCGCTCGTTGTAGTCGTAGACCCGCAACATAAGGCTTCGCAGGTTGAGGACGTTGAAGGCGTAGTCGGCGAGGAGGCGCAGGGCCTCGGTGCCGTAGCCCCTGCCCCGCTTCGATTCCTCGCCGATGAAGAGGCCGATCTCGGCCGTGCGGTTCGTATGCTCGATGTCCATGAGGCCGCAGTTGCCGAGGAGCTCGTCCGAGCCGCGCTCGACGATCGCGTAGTTGTGCTCCTTGGCCAGGTGGGAGAGGAGATCGCGCTCGCCGTGGACGGTGACGTTGAGCGCGGCCAACGTGAGAAAGCGGGTCGTCGACAGGTCGTTGAGCCAAAGGGCATAGCGCTCCGCGTCGTCGAGCGAGATGGGCGAAAGATAGACCCTCTCGCCCGGGAGCTTGGGCAGGTACTTCATGGAGGCCTCCTCGCGCGATGTTAGCCCATGCGCGGGGAGGCCGCAAGCGCGGCGCGGCGGTCCCGCGGCTAGAGCTTGGTCCTGGAAGGCCGCGGCGGGCGCCCGCCCTCGGCGCGCGGATCCTCCTCGCGGCGGCGGGACCGCCGTCGCGCCGTGATGATCGCCTCGGCCCTCGCGAGCGCGTCGGCGAAAGTCTCGACGATGTTTTCCTCTCCGATTTCCACGTCGAGGCCCATCTTGGCGATGGCGGCTTTCGGCTGTTCCCGCGCTTCCGCCAAGACGAGCGCGGTACCGCGTTTCTTGGCGTGCAGGGCGAAACTTGACAAGGCGTTGAGTCCGGTCGCGTCTATCGCCGGCACATGCCGCAACCTGAGCACGAAGACGAGGGGCGGCCGCTCAACTTCGCTTTCGGCGTCTTGGAGAATGTCGGCCACCCCGAAAAAAAAGGGACCGTTGATCTCGAATACCTCGACGCCCTTCGCGCGCGACCGTACGCTTTCGTCAGCGGCCGGTTCGTAAGCGCCTGGTTCCAGGCCTTCATGGACATCCTTCGACAGGCCTGATACTTCGATCATGCGCCGGAGGAACAAGAAGGTCGCGAGCACGAGTCCCGCCTCCACGGCGGTGGTGATGCCCACGGTGAGCGCGAGGGCGAGCGTGACGAGGAGAACGACCGCGTCGCTCTTTGGCGCGCATCGCAGAAGCCGGAGGACGCGACCGAGATCGCTCATGTCCCAGGCGACCAGCATGAGCACGGCGGAGAGGCTCGCCAAGGGTATCGCCGCGGCGAAGGGGGCGAGAACAAGGAGAAAAAGCAACAGCGTACCTGCGTGGATCACGCCGGAAAAGGGACTCCTCGCGCCCGACTTGATGTTCGTGGCGGTACGGGCGATCGCGCCGGTGACGGGAACGCCGCCGAAAAAACCCGCGACCATGTTGGCCGCGCCTTGGGCGACGAGTTCCATGTTCGAATCGTGGCGATCGCCCGTCATCCCGTCGGCGACGACCGAGGATAAAAGGGACTCGAGGGAAACGAGGAAAGCCATCGTGAAAGCCTCGGGAAGAAGATCCCTCGCCAAGGCGAACCCGAAGGCAGGCGGAGCCAGCCTCGGGAATCCCGAGGGAATGCCGCCGAACCGGCTTTGGATCGTTTCCACGGGCAATCCGAGAAGGCTCGCCGCGGCCGTGGCGGCGGCGATGCCGACGATCGCGGAGGGAAACCGCGGCGCGAACCGCCGAGCGAGGAGCAGCACACAGAGCGTGCCGATCCCGAGCGCGAGCGCCGGCGGATTGAAACCGCCGGCGTGACCGGCGTAGGAAACGATTTGCGAGGGAAAATCGGGAGGTAGGGAGTCGATCGGCAGGCCGGCGAAATCCTTCACCTGCTGTGAAAAAATGACGGCGCCGATACCCGCCGTGAATCCGGTCGTGACCGGATAGGGTATGTACTTGATGAGCTTGCCAAAGCCGCTGAGACCGAAAAAGACAAGCATGACGCCGGCAAGGAAGGTGGCCACGGCGAGGGCCGGGAGACCGCGGGCGGCGATGATCGAATAGGAGACGACGACGAGGGTGCCCGAAGGTCCGGATATCTGGAAGCGGCCACCCCCAAGAAGACTGGCGACCAAGCCCGCTATGGTGGCCGCGTAGATTCCTTGGGCGGGCGAAGCTCCGGAGGCGATGGCGATGGCCATCGAAAGAGGGAGCGCCACGATGCCTACGGTCAGGCCGGAGAGCGCGTCCTTTCGAAAATCAAGGCGCCCATATCCGTTCTTGACTGCGCGCAAGATCGCCGGCCTAAGGTCCGGGAGGTTGAAATGTTTTTCTGGTTGCCCCATGACAAAGGTGTAGCGCCTTCGCCTGAAGAGGGTCAACCGGGACCGGGGATTACCGGGCTGACTCCGGCGGGAAAAACAGGTAATCCCGGAACTCCTCCGTGGGATTCCCGTCGCCGTAGGGATGGCGCTCGTTGGCGTTGGCGTGACAGGCCACACAGAATCGGTCACTGAAAACACGTTCGTTGGGAAGGGGCTTGGAAAGGTCCTTCATTATCCAGAGCCAACCGCCCACCGAGCGGGAATCCGCGGGGGCCTTGATCATCGCGGTCACGGCGACCGGTGGCTCGCCTTCACCCGGGGAGGATGAGGCGAAAATCTCCTTCACAACGACGGTTCCCGCGGGATAATCCCATCGCCGCTTCGTTTCGGCGGCGGGCGGCGCATAGGCTGCGCCGGTGGGGTTGATCCTGATGACGCGGAATCGATCTTCGTGGCCCGGAATGGGATAATCGAGCTTGACCTCCGTAGTCCTTTCCCATTGCGGGTAACCGGACGGGATCTCCTCACGAGGGGCGCGGCCCCGCGCGCAGGCCGCGACGGCCAGCGCGCAGGCGACCGCAAACAGGAAACGCGCGGGCGACCGCATCGATCCCCTGGAGTCGTCCCGGACCTCAAGCGCTCCCATCGCCGCCGCCCTCCCCGTCGCCGCGGAGGAGAAGGTATACCCGTTGCTTCCCCGCCTTGCCCTTGAGTTCCACGCCATAGGGTCCTTTGAAGGAGGCTGAGCCGCCCGAACGGCTCCGCGTCGTCTCGCAGGCCAATACCTGGCCAGCCTTCGCTATCGAACAGAGCCGACTCGCGGTGTTCACGGAGTCTCCCATCACCGTGAAGTCGGCGCGTTCCTCCGAACCGATCATGCCGCGGATCACCGAGCCCGTGGCGAGCCCGATCCCGACCCGGAGTCCGTCGAATTCCGTCCCGGCCCCTTCCACGCGCGCGCGGATCCTGTTGGCCGCCGCACAGGCGCGGACGGCGGACTCGGGGCCTTCGAAGACCGCGACGACCTCGTCGCCGACGAACTTGTCCACGTCTCCGCCCTCCTCGCGGACGATCCTCGCCTGTCCCTCGAGCACCCGGTTCAAGGAGGCCACTACCCGTTCGGGATCGTTCCGTTCCGTGTAGGCGGTGAACCCCCGGACGTCGGAAAAGAGGAGCGTCCGCTCCACGCGGCTGGGGGCGCCGGCGCCGGAGAGCGAATCCAAGGTGCCGGCGGAAACATACTTTGAGAGCTCGGAGCGTTCCTTGAGGCCCAACACCATCTGGTTGACCGTGCGTCCGAGATCGCCTATCTCGTCCCTTCGTGTGGCTTCCACCCGGCCCTCGAACCGTCCGGCCGTCACCTCCCCGCAAAGCCGACCGATCGCGCCCACGGGCTCCAGGACCACCCTGCGGAGGAAAGCGCCGAGGATCAAGGCGAGGAAGGCGACAACCGCGAGGAAAGAACCTCCGGATGCGGTGACGGTGCGCGACTGGGCGAGGGCCACCTCCGTCGCGTCCACGCGGACGTCGATGACGCCGCGAAGCGTATGGTCCGAGCCGTGACAGCGCACGCACTTCGGGAGGTTGAGAAGGGGGCGGAAGGTCCGGTAATAGGACCTTCCCGCCTCGGATTCGTTGAAAAACAATTCCGCGGGAGGGCTGCCGGCCGCTTCTGCGAAGCGGGGTGGCGGATCGGGGATTGAAGGAGGGCCTGCCCGCGGCTCAAACCGTTCCTTGCCGATGATGGCGTTGACCCGGGCCACTGTCGTTCCGTCGGAGAATGCCCTCGCGCCCGAAGCCCGCAGCAGCCGGACACGCGTGTCGCGGCTCGTCGACTCCACCTCCTCGAAGAACCGCACCGCGATGGGCGCTTCCCCCGGAAGCATGAAATTCTCCACGGAGGCGGCGAGGAGGTCGGCCTGCCGAACCAGCGCCCCCCGGGAAAGCGAATCGCGGGAGGTGACGAGAGCGGAGGCGAAGACCAAGACCACCGCTCCTACGCCGACGGCGAGGGACACGAGTACGATCAGGTCCACCTTGAAGGTCAAGGACGAGGCAATACTACGGCGCCGATTCTCCATGGGTCAATGATAGGCCTGCGGCCGCACGCTTGCAAGCCGCGGGGAGTAGGCGCGCGACTCGGCCCCCTAGAACCCCTCCTGCGCCGTGCGGGCGATGATCTCTTCCTGGTGGTTCCGGTCGAGGTCGACGAAGTAGTCGCTGTAGCCCGCGACGCGCACGAGGAGGTTGCGGTAGTCCTCGGGCCTTTCCTGGGCGGCGCGCAGGGTGGCGGTGTCGACCACGTTGAACTGCATGTGGTGGCCGCCGAGCTTGAAGTAGGTCCGCACGAGGGCGGCCATCTTCTCGATGCCGGCTTCCCCCTCCAGGGTCGCGGGCAGGAAGCGCTGGTTGAGGAGCGAGCCGCCGGTGCGGGCGTGGTCGATCTTGCCGAGGGACTTGGCCACGGCCGTCGGTCCCTTGCGGTCCGCTCCCTGGGAGGGCGAGGCGCCGTCCGATTCCGGACTCCGCGCCTTCCGGCCGTTCGGGGTGGCGCCGGTCCGGAGGCCGAAATAGACGTGGCAGGTGGTGGACAGGAGGTTCATGTGGTAGACGCCGCCGCGGGCCGAAAGCCTGCCGTCGATCGCGGCATGGAGCGTCTCAAAAACGCGTTGTGCGATTGAATCGGCGAGGTCGTCGTCGTTCCCGAAGAAGGGCGTCTTGTTCCAGAGGAGGGAGCGGAGCGGCTCCCTGCCCTCCCAGTCCGCGGCCATCGCGTCCAGGAGGTCGCCCATCGCGACCGCGCGGTCATCGAAGACGTGCTTCCGCAGGGCGGAGAGCGAATCGGTCACGGTGCCGAGGCCGCAGCACTGGATGTAGTCGGTGTCGTAGCGGGCGCCGCCGTCGTAGTAGTCCTTGCCCTTGGCGACGCAGTCGGCGATGACCGCGGACAGGAAGGGAGCCGGCGCGTTTTCGGCGTAGATTCGGTCCAGCCGGTTGGAGACGGCGACCTTGAGGGAGACGACGTGGTCGAGCTGGCGCTCGAAGGCGCGGTACAGCTCCTCGAAGTCCGCGAAGCCGCGCGCGTCGCCCGTCGCGGGCCCGAGGCGCTTGCCGGACAGGGGATCGACGCCGTCGTTGAGCGCGAGCTCCAGCACCTTCGGCACGTTGAGGTAGCCGTGGAGGATGTAGGCCTCCTTGCCGAAGCAGCCCGTCTCCACGCAGCCCGAGGTGCCACCTTCGCGCGCGTCGCCGAGGCTCTTGCCCATCGCCGCCTGGGCCGCCACGACCTCGTCCGCGTTGAAGAGCGAGGGATAGCCCGAGCCGCGGCGGATGACGCGGCAGGCCGCCCGGAGGAGACGCTCGGGCGTCTTGGCCGAGACCTGGACGTTGGCCTGCGGCTGGAGCAGCTGCAGCTCGTCGAGCACCTCGAGCGCGAGGAGGGAAACCTCGCTCGAGCCGTCCCGTCCGTCGCGGAGGAGACCGCCGAGGTTGACGTTCGTGAAATCGTTGTAGGTGCCGCTCTCCGCCGCAGTGACGCCGACCTTGGGCGGCGCCGGCGTGTTGTTCACCTTGATCCAGAAGCAGGAGAGCAGCTCCTTGGCCGAATCCCGGTCCAGGCCGCCTTCGGCGAGCCCGCGCTCGTAGAAGGGCGCCAGGTGCTGGTCGAGGTGCCCGGGGCTCATCGCGTCCCAGCCGTTGAGCTC
>JAEUJG010000179.1 GCA_016794765.1 Spirochaetaceae bacterium
CGCGCTCCAAGCCCTTGCCGTCGCCGAGGAAGGAGCGCGCGCCGATAAAGCGCGGGCCGAAATAGCTGTCGTCGAGGGGGGAGACGATGACACCGGTTCGCGGACCAGCCGATGCGGCGTGGATCATCGAGGTTCCGCCGAGGAAAATCGCGACATGGCTCGGCGATCCGCCCACGGTGTCGAAAACGAGGATGTCGCCGGGCAAGAGGGCAGTTTTCGCTATCGGAGCGCCGGCCGCGTACTGTCCCTTCGAATTGCGCGGCAGGACGAGGTCGGCGGCCTTTTTGTAGACATATTGGACAAACCCCGAGCAGTCAAAGGCCGGGGGCGCGTCGGCGCCGTAGACATAGGGCGTACCCTTGTACTCCTGGGCGGCCTCCACGATCCGTCGTCGGAGCGCTTCGTCCGGACTCTCGGCCGTGACGGCGAGCGCGGCCGCCGCCAGCGCGGCCAGGGCGAGGATGCGCATGAGGCTCACGAGGGATCGATCTTGAGCTTGCCGTCGTCATAGCGAAGGACGGCGCGGGCCGGCTTGCCGTATTTTTCCCAGATCCGCGGGTTGAGCTCCACGCTTTCCTTCGGACACTCGTTGAGGAGCCACACCTCGGCCGGGCCGAGCCCCTCGACCTCCACGCTGTAGCGCGTGGTCATGAGTCCGAGGTCGAAGCCCTCGTTCGGGTGGATGTTGATCCTGTTCTCCGCCAGCCCGGGTTTGCAGAGCATGCGTAGCGGTTCCGTGCTTTTCATGATTCTTCCCTTCGCCCTCGCGGCAGGTTCCAAAAACGCGGCGCGGGGACTTTCGCCGCCGGATTTTCCTTCCCCTAAGCCTATGCCTCGGGGCGGCGCGCGTCAATTCACGCGCCGCCTTTCCCCAAGGCGCGAGGCCGTCAACCGCGGAGGACCTTCCCCGATCGCACGCCGGGAATCCGCTCGCCTCCGGCCACCGCCGGGCGGCCGTTCACGTAGACCGCCTCGATGCCGGCCGGAGCGCCCTTCGCCGGCGAACCGTCCGCGACGGTCGCGGCGTCGAAAACCACGAGGTCGGCGAACATGCCGGCCTTCAGATAGCCGCGGCCCTCGAGCCCGGCGCGGTCGGCGTTGGCGCCGGTCATTTTCCGCACGGCCTCCTCCAGACTCACGACGCCCTCGCGGGCGCGCTCGAGGAAGCGGGGGAAGCAGCCGAGTGCGGCCGGATTCTGGAGGCCTTCCGGTTCGATCCAGGCGTCGGTCATGAAATGGGCGGCGGGGTGGCGCATGAGTTCGGCGACCAGCTCGGGGCTCGAATACTTGTCGATGAGGAGGCGCGCGGTGCTTCCGCTCTTTTTCGCGATGTCGATGTAGTTCTCGAAGCGGCCAAGGCCGCGCGCCCGCGCGATCTCGTCGAGGTAGAGGCCGTTGTAGGGATCGATTTCCGGGTGGTTGCCGGCGGCTAGGCGCATGTCCCCGTAGTCGAAGCCGAGGAGGGCGAAGGAGATTCCCATGAGGGTCTTCACGCGGCGGAGGAGTTTCGGGTCATCGTAGCCGGCCGGCAGGGCCGCCATGAACCAGTCGGGCAGGATGCCGGTGATCACCGTCGCGCCGGAGTGGTGGGCATAGGTGTCGAAGGCGACGTCGACCCCTTGGGAGCGGGCCTCGTCGATGAGTCCCAGGGCGGTCTCCAGGGTGGGCCAGCTGCGCTCGCCCACGAAGATGAGGTGGGAAACCTGCAACCTCGCGCCCGAATCGCGGGCCAGGGCCAGGCATTCCTTGAGCGCGATCAGGTTGTGCGCCTCCCCGAAGAGCTTCAGGGGATAGGCCCCGGAAACCTTGGAAAAGGCGCGGGCGTGGATGGTGACGAGACCGCCGCGCCCGGCCGCCAGGCTCGCGCCCCGCTTCAAGTCCGCGTAGCCGAGGAAGATGTCGGGCGCGTAGCCCATGCCGAAGGAAAGCCCCTTCGCGCCGTCGTCAAAAGCCGCGCTGACCAGGGCTTCGTACTCGCTCCGCTCGGCCTCGTCGAAGGGACCGGGCTCGTGGCCCTTCATCGAGGTGCGGATCGTGCCCGAACCCGCGAGGCAGGCCAGGTTCGCCGGCAAGCCTTGCCGTTCCAGGAGCTCGAAGTAGTCCCGGTAGCTGTCCCAGGAAATGCCCCGGTGTCCGGCCTTGAAGAGGTTGTTTTCAAGGAGGGCGCGGTGCGCGGTGCCCTTCCTGAAACCCGCGACGCCGAAGCCGCAGTTGCCCGCCACGAAGCTCGTGATGCCCTGGCGGAGGAAGGGATCGATGTAGGCCGCCTCCCGTTCGGGGACGGTCAGGAACCAGTCGTTGTGCGAATGGAGGTCGATGAACCCGGGCGCGACCGTCTTGCCCGCGCAGTCGACGACCTCCGCGCCTTCCGCCTCGATGGACCGGGGGGCGGCCTCGACGACCCGTTCCCCGTCCACGAGGACGTCGCCGCGATATCCGGGCGAGCCCGAGCCGTCCACGATGAAGCCGTTCTTGAAAATCAGCATGCCTTGCCGCCCTTTCCCGCCCGCGCG
>JAEUJG010000194.1 GCA_016794765.1 Spirochaetaceae bacterium
GGCTTGGTGGCGTCGGCGACCACGATCTCGTGGCAGAGCTTGAGCTCCTCCAGGACCTTGCGCGAGCGCTCGGAGTGGATGTTGGCGATGACGCGGCCGGTCGGGCCGACGCGCTTCATGGCCTCATAGCAGCAGAGCATGCCGGACTTGCCGCCCGCGCCGAGGATGAGGACGGTGTCGCCGGGCTTGACGAGCTTGGCGGTCTGGGCCGGGGCGCCCGCGACGTCGAGGGCGGCGAGGGCCAGGCCCTCGTCCATGTCGGTGGGGAGCTTGGCGTAGATGCCGGACTCGAAGAGGATGGCCTGGGCCTCGACCTCTACCCGGTCGATCTCGGGGTGGACCTTGTTGATCTTCTTGATGTTGAGGGGCGTGAGGGAAAGGGACACGAGGGAGGCGATCTTGTCGCCGACCTTGAGGTCGCGGTCCTTGAGGGCGGAACCGATCTTCGCGACCTTGCCGATGAGCATGCCGCCGGAGCCCGTGACCGGGTTCTGCTGCTTGCCGCGGCTCGCGACGATGCCCATGATCGTCGCCTTGATCTTCTCGATGTCGCCCTTGGCCTCGTCCTCGATCTGCGTGAAGGACGCGGAGTCGATGTTGAGGGCGATGACGTCGACGAGAATCTCGTTATCGTAGACGACGGACATGTCGTTGTTGATGCGCTGGGCGGTCTGGGGCATCGCGCCGGCGGGTTCGATGACGCGGTGGGTACCGTACTTGTTGCCGAGGGCCATGATTCCTCCTCTATTTGTTCAAGCGAGAGATGAAGGGAGCGCTGTGCAGCATTCCTTATACAACCGCTTTTAAAAGATCGTCAAGCCTGAAACGTTTGGTTCAAATAGCAAAACGGGCCGCCCATCACGGGCGGCCCGAAGTATACGGTGGCGAGGATCCTGGGCTAGAGGATGAGCTTCACGCCGAAGGTGACGCGGTATTTGGGGAGATAGCCGTTGGGGAAGAGAACCGCATCATAGCCGTAGCCGGGGAGATCGGTCTGGCCGGTCCCATATGCTGGCTTCCATTCGGCGGAGACAGGGGTGGGAATAGCGTTGTTATAGGCGAACTTGCCGAAAATGCCGATCCCGCCGAGATTGATGCCGAGGCCGAGGGCGCCATACCAGTAGCTGCTGGCAAGGAGCGGCCCATCCCAGGGAATGATCGCCTGATCGGTCTCCGACGCGAAGGTGGTGGCCATGACGCCGAATCCGAGTTCGGCGAAGGGATCGAGGAAGGCCCGGCCGCCAAACAGGTGGTAGGAAAGATAGAGATCGACATCATAATCGAGCATCTGGATGCCATCGATACTCGCCCCGTAGGGAGCCAAGCTGCCCGCGCCGGTGTAGAACGACAGATTGGCGTTGAGGCCCAAGCCAAGATTGCCAAAGATGACCTCGACGAAAGGCCCATAGAAAATGCCCTCTCCCTTGGCGAAACGATCCTGAATCTGGGAGGCCGAGAGCTGGGAATCCATATGAAGGGCGCCGGAGACGCCGAGGGTGATCTGGGCGAAGGCCCCGGTACCGATGACCGCGACCAGCAAAAACACGGCAAAGAATTTCTTCACGACAAGTTCCTCCTTGTGAAGTTCCGATCCTTACCACCTAACTATACCGCGCGGACGGGAAAAAGCAAATGTCCCCGCGATGGGACCGGCCGAGGAATGGAAATGGCATGACGAATGGCATTATACTTCTTTCGTTGCTTCGCCGCCCGATCGCGGGAGGGAAGCGCCCCTGTCCGATCAAAGGAGACGTCATGAAAAAGCTGCTGTTCGTGTTTTTCACCCTTATCGCCCTGGCGGGCGCCGCCGCCCAAACGAAGTTTCCCTTGCGCGTCAACTGCAACCTGAGCGACGCGGATCTCTACATCAATGACAAGTTGTATACCAAAACCACGCCGAACCTCGTGATCCAGCTGCCCCCGGCGACCTATTCCATCAAGGTCGCGAGGCAGGGCTACCTGGAATACAAGGCGAACGTGACGGTCCCGGCCGGCGGTACGACGCTCAGCGTCACCCTCCAGCCCATCGGCGCCGCGACCGCCCCCGCCGTCATCCCGGCGCCCAGCCTCCTGGCGACGATCCCGCTCAACGTGCTCTCGAACGTCGCCGGCGCCCAGGTCTACCTTAGCGGCAAGCTCGTCGGCAACACGCCGCTCAGCACGATGGTCGTCGCCGCGACCTACGACCTCGTCGTGAAGGCGCCGGGCTATCTCGACTTCTCCCAGCGGATCCAGGTACGGAGCGCCACCCAGATCAACGCCACCCTGACGCCCCAGATCATGCAGTACGGCCTGTCGGTCAACGCGAACGTGGCGGGAGCCGACGTCTTCATCAACGGCAATCCCGCCGGCAAGACACCCTTCAACGCCCAGGTGCCGCAGGGTTCCTACACAGTCACGGTGCGCGCCTCCGGCTACGTCGACTTCAGCCAGAACGTCCTCGTCAACGGCCCGGCGCAGGTCAACGCCTCCCTCCAGCCCCTGGCGGCCGTCGTGACGGTCAACGCGAACGTGGCGGGCGCCGACGTCTTCATCAACGGCAATCCCGCCGGCAGGACGCCCTTCAACGCCCAGGTGCCCTTCGGCTCCTACACCGTCCTCGTGCGGGCCGCCGGCTACGCCGACTTCAGCCAGAACGTGCTCGTCAACGGGCCTGTCCAGGTCAACGCCATCCTCCAGCCCCTCATGGCCGGGTGGCAGCTCTCCCTCCCCGACGCGGCCGTCAACAAGGACCTGAAGGGCGGCCACTGGAGCCAGATCCAGATCTACATCGACGGCGCCCTCCAGAAGGGCTCGACGGGCCAGGTGATGCCCGGCCGCCGCCTCGTCAGGATCGTTTCCGGCGCCCTCCAGGCGGAGACCCTCATCGATTTCCAGGCGGGACGCTCCTACGCCATCGAGCCCGCCTTCGGAGTGATGGTCAAGTAAGCGCGCCGCAGGCGGTCCCGAATTCACGAAGGCCCCCCGCGGGGCCTTCGTTATTTGATCGAGCCTTCGCTCTTTTCTGTACAAAACGCCTCACAGCAACTATACTCGGCTCGGACAACCGTCCCCGCATCCAAGGTGAAAAGGTCAGTGCGTCATGGTTGATTTAAGCGAATACGAGCGACTCGCCCTCGAAACCGGGGCGTATCGGGATATGGAACTCGAAATCCTCAAGGAAACCTTCCAGTCCTGGAAGGCGCGTCCCGGCGACCCCTTCACGATCCTGGAACTCCGCGACGGACGGCTGCTGGCCGGCTTCGCCGTCTTTACACGGGCGCAGAACACCGACTTCACCTTCGACATCGTCGCCATCTGCGTGGACCAAGGCTACCACGGAAAGGGCGTCGGGGAGCGGCTCGTCGAGATGATCGAGGAAGAGGCCCGGCGCATCGCCGGGTCGGCCATCGTCAGGATAGAAACCTCGCTCCGCAAGGAGGAAGCGGCCGATTCGGGCCTCTTCGCCTCCTCCGGCTACGCCCTGCTCGGGCATATCGTCGATTTTTACGGCGAAGGCAACGACTACTTCATGTATGCGCGCTACCTGGGCGCGGACAGGGCCGAAGCGCCTGGGGATTCGCCCGCGGCGGCCGTGGCGGCCGCGGCGGCCGCGCCGGGAAGGTCCTCGACGACGGAAGGAGGGAAGCGATGATCATCGCCGCAATCGAGGCGGGCGGAACGAAATTCGTCTGCGGGCTCCTCAAGGCCGACTGCACCGACTACTCCGCGCCGACGATCCTCGCCAGGACGAGCATCCCGACGACCACGCCGGCCGAGACCCTGGCCGCCGTCGCCGCCTTCTTCGCCGCGGAAAGCCGGGAACGCGGCGGCGTCGACATCGCCGGCGTCGGCTGCTTCGGCCCCGTGGACCTGCATCCCGCCAGCCCCGGATGGGGCCGCATAACCTCCACGCCCAAGCCGGGCTGGAGCGGGGCCGACGTGGCGGGGACCTTGCGCGATGCGCTCGGCGTCCCCCTCGCCTTCGACACCGACGTCAACGCCGCCGCCTACGGCGAATTCCTCTGGGGCGCCGCCCGCGGCCTCAAGAACTTCATCTACCTCACCGTCGGCACCGGCATCGGGGGCGGCGTCTTCTCCGGGGGCGACCTCGTGCACGGCCTTTCCCACCCCGAGCTCGGCCATGTGAAGCTCGCGCGGCTGCCCGAAGACGCTTACGAAGGGGGCTGCCCCTACCACAAGGACTGCCTGGAGGGCCTGGCCTCCGGTCCGGCGATCGAAAAACGCTGGGGCCGCCCCGGCATGGAGCTTCCGCCCGGGCATCCAGCCTGGGAACTCGAAGCCCGCTACCTCGCCCGGGCCGTCGCCGCCTACGCCCTCGTCCTCTCCCCCGAGCGCGTCCTTCTCGGAGGGGGCGTCGGCATGCGTCCCGGCCTGGCCGAGCGGGTCTCCGTCCTTGCCGGGGAGGAACTCGCCGGCTACCTGCCGCCCCTCACCGACCCGGAACGGCTCTCGGGCTATGTCCGAAGGCCCGCCCTCGGCGCGGACGCCGGACTTATCGGCGCCGCCGCCCTCGCCCTGCGACTCTGCGACGAGTGAGAGCGGCGCCGCCGCCGCGATTGGTACTGTACTTTTCTAGCGTATACGCCGAAAATTAAGA
>JAEUJG010000196.1 GCA_016794765.1 Spirochaetaceae bacterium
GCCCGGCACGGCGCGGCCGCGACGGTCGCCCACCCCGACCACGTCGTGGAGCCGCTGCCCGAATCGCCCGTCGACCACGAGGGCTACCGGGCCATAGAGGCCGCGCTGGCGCGCTCCTTCCCCGACGCGGCGGCCGTGCCCTTCCTCTTCAGCGCCGGCACGGACACGAAGCACTACCGCGGCGTCGCGGACGCCATCTACCGCCTGACGCCCCTCAAGCAGAGTTCCGCCGACCTCGCGGGCGTGCACGGGCGCGACGAGCGCGTGGAGATCGGCAACCTTCGCCGTTGCGCGATCTTCTACCGCAGGCTCATCGAGTCCCTGTAGGCGCCGCACGCTCCGCCCCGGCGCATTTTCGGGGCGCGGCGCGGGCGGCGTGACACGGCGCGGCGCGGGCGGCGTGACACGGCGCGACATGAAAAACGGGCGGTCCCCTGGGACCGCCCGCTTTGTTTTAACCTGTTTGGCGAAGGCCGCATCCGGCCGGAGGATGGCGCGGCCCGAAGGCCGCGGGCCACGGCCTTAAGTTAGGCCGGAGCGCCGCCGCCCTTGGACTTCGTGCCGAGATAGGCGTCGCGGACCGCGGGATCGTTCGCGATGTCGCAGGCCGGCCCCTCCTTCACGATGCGTCCCTGCTCGAGGACGTAGGCGCGGTCGGCGATGGAGAGCGCCTTGTAGGCGTTCTGCTCGACGAGAAGGATCGTCTTCCCGAGCTTGCGGATTTCCTCGATGATGTCGAAGACCGTCTGCACGAGAAGGGGCGCGAGGCCCAGGGAGGGCTCGTCCATGAGGACGAGGTCGCCGTTGGTCATGAGCGCCCGGCCCATCGCGAGCATCTGCTGCTCGCCGCCCGAGAGGGTGCCGGCGGGCTGGCGCATGCGCTCCTTGAGCCGCGGAAAGAGCGCGTAGACGCGCTCGAGATCGGCGGCGATGGCCTTGCGGTCCTTGCGCAGGTAGGCGCCGAGGAGAAGGTTGTCGTGAACCGTCAGGTTCGCGAACACGAGCCGGCCCTCGGGGACGTGGCAGATGCCGAGCTTGACGATCTTGGCGGGCTGCCGGCCGAGCCGCTGGTCCTTGAAAAGGACCTCGCCCTTCGTGGGCTTGAGGAAGCCGGAAACCGCGTTCAGCAGGGTCGACTTGCCGGCGCCGTTGGCGCCGATGATCGTGACGATCTCGCCGCGCTTGACCTCGAGGGAGACGCCCTTCAGGGCCCTGATGCCGCCGTAGGAGACGTGGAGATCGCGGACGCTCAGCATTTGTTGCCTCCCGAGGAGCCGAGATAGGCCTCCATGACCTTCGGGTCCGACGAGACCGCGTCGGCCGAGCCTTCGGAGAGCTTCTGCCCGAAGTTGAGGACGACGATGTGTTCGCAGATTCCCATGACGAGATCCATGTGGTGCTCGATGAGGAGCACGGACAGCTTGAAGCGCTCGCGGATCTCGGAGATGAGGCGCATGAGCTGTTCGGTCTCGTCCGGGTTCATGCCCGCCGCCGGCTCGTCGAGAAGGAGGAGCTTCGGATCGAGCGCGAGGGCGCGGACGATCTCGAGGCGCCGCTGGAGGCCGTAAGGCAGGTTGTTCGCCTGGATGTCGCGGCGGTCCTGGAGGCCCATGATCTCGAGGAGGAAGGTCGCCTTCTCGGCGAGGACCTTCTCCTCGCGCCGGAAGCGGGGAAGCCGGAGGATGGCCTCGGGAATCGAGTACTTGGCGCTCAGGTGGCAGGCGGTGAGGACGTTGTCGAAGACCGAGAGGTTCTTGAAGAGCCTGATGTTCTGGAAGGTGCGGGTCACGCCGAGATCGGCGATCTTGTAGGGCTCCACGTTCTCGATGCGGCGGCCCTGGAAGGACACCTCGCCCGCGGTCACCTTGTAGACGCCGGTGATCAGGTTGAAGATCGTCGTCTTGCCGGCGCCGTTCGGTCCGATGAGGCCGGAGATGCCGCCCTCGCGCACGTCGAAGGAGACGTCGTTGACCGCGGCGAGGCCGCCGAAGCGCTTGGTGAGGCCCTTGACCTCGAGTACGTTCGCGCTCATGCCTTGCCTCCCGGGGCCGCTTCCTCGGCGCGCAGGCCTTCGGCCGCGTCCTCCCGCAAGGCTTCCGTCTTGAAGGCCAGCCTGGCCCTGCGGGCCGCGGCCACCTTGCGGAGGCCGGCCGGGCTGAGCTCCATGCCGCCCATGAGTCCCTTGGGCCGCGAGATCATGATGAGGATGACCGCCGCTCCGTAGAACACGAGGCGCCAGATGTCGAAGGCGCGCAGGAGCTCGGGAAGGGCCGTGAGCACCAGGGCGCCGAGGACCGAGCCCGAGATCGAGCCGAGTCCGCCGAAGATGACGATGATCGTCAGCTCGGTCGACTTGGTCATGGAGAACATCTTCGGCTGGATGAAGGTCATGTAGTGCCCGAAGAGGACGCCCGCGACGCCCGCGTAGACCGCGGAGACGATGAGCGCGATCATCTTGTACTTGAAGACGTCGATGCCGGCGATCTGGGCGGCCAGCTCCTCCTCGCGGACCGCGATCATGTTGCGGCCGTGGCGGGAGCGCACGAGGTTGGCGAGGAAGAGCACGGCGACGATGTCGACGACGAGGACGGCCCAGACGGTCGAGTACTGGGGGACGCCCGGCCAGCCGCGCGCGCCGCCGAAGGTCTTCACGTTGTTCAGGATGAGGCGGATCGCCTCGCCGAAGCCGAGGGTCGCGATGCAGAAGTAGTCGCCCTTCAGGTTCAGCGTTATCCGTCCCAGCAGCCAGCTGACGAGGCCCGCGGCCGCGCCGCCGGCGACGATGCCGACCACGAAGGGCAGGCCGAAGCCGCCGATGTTGCCCGCCGTCGTGGCGGGGGGCACGGTCATGAGGGCGCCGATGTAGGCGCCGATGGCCATGAAGCCCGCGTGGCCGAAGGAAAAGAGGCCGGTGAAGCCGGTGAGGAGGCAGAGTCCGAGCACGGCTATCAGGTTGATGCCGGCCAGCATCAGGATGCCTTGGATGTATGTCCAGTCCATGGGTCGCTCCTAGGCCTTGTCTTCGGTCGATTTGCCCATGATGCCCGTCGGCCGGAAGATGAGGACGCCGATGAGGATCACGAAGGCGATGAGGTCGCGGAACTGCGAGGAGAGATAGCCCGCGACGAGGGTCTCGATGATGCCGAGGAGGACCGAGCCGATCACGGCGCCGGGCAGGCTCCCGAGGCCGCCGAACACCGCGGCGATGAAGGATTTGGTGGTTATGTTGCCGATCTGCGGGTACACGGTGTACTTCATGCCGAAGAACACGCCGGCGACTCCCGCGAGGAAGCCGCCGAGGGCGAAGACGATGAGGACCACGCGGTCGGTGTTGACGCCCATGAGGGCGCAGGCTTTCATGTTGTACGCCGCTGCCTGGATGGCCTTGCCGATCCTCGTCTTTTCGATGAAGAGGATGAGCCCGGCGAGGCAGAACGCGGAGACGAAGAACATGATGAGGTCGAGCCGTCCGATGGAGAGGGTGCCGAGGGAAATCGGCTCGCGGGCGAATATCTCGGGGTAGGTCCTGAAGGTGGGACCGATCGTCGCGATGACGATGTTCTCGAGAAGGATCGAGGCGCCCATCGCGGAAATGATGAAATACAGGAAGGGGGCGCGGCGGTCGCGGAGCGGCTTGTAGGCGACGCGCTCGATGAGGACGGCGAGCAACGCGGTCCCGACCGAGGCGATGAGGAAGGCCGCGGCGAAAGGCAGCTTGAGGGAGGTGAGGCTGAAGAAGCCGAAGTACGCGCCGAGCATGATCACGCCGCCGTGGGCGAAGTTGGAAAAATTCATGATCGAGTAGACGAGGGAATAGCCCACCGCCATGAGAGCGTACACGGAACCTATCGAGAGGCCGTTCACCAACTGTTGGAGGAATTGGCTCATACCAGGCGTTCCTGAGGGAAGGATGGGAAGGCCCGGCGAAGCCGGACCCTCCTGACCGCACGATTCGTGGCGGCCCGGCGCGCCGGCGAGGCGTCGGCGCCCGGCGGGCCGGCGGGCGCGGAGAGCCGGGTCGCCCGAAGGCTTCCCGGTTTCCCGCGCCCGGATCGGACTCGCTTAGTTCTTGGGAGCGTACTTGCCCTGGAACACGTACTGGCCGCCGACGACCTTGAGGATGGCGGCGTCCTTGCCCTCGGGGTTGTGGGACTCGGCGCCGATCTTGATCTTGCCGGTGATGCCCTGGATGTCGGTGGTGACGAGGGCCTTGGCGACGGCCTCGCCGTCGACCTTGCCGGCGCGCTGGAGGGCGTCGACGAGCATGAGGACCGCGTCGTGGACGAGGAAACCGTTGAGCTCCGTCTCCTTGCCGAACTTGGCCTTGTAGCGGGCCTTGTAGTCGGCCACGGCGGGATCGGCGTAGTCGAGGTGGTTCACGAAGTAGCCGCCCTCGACGGCCTTGCCGCCCATGGAGATGAGCTGCT
>JAEUJG010000265.1 GCA_016794765.1 Spirochaetaceae bacterium
CGGCGCCTCCTCAGCGCCGGGGAAGGCCCCCGCCTCAGGGAAGCCGCGATCCCCGCGGCCCTCGTCGGCAAGAGCTTCGCCGAAGCCTCGGCCTGGTTCCTCGCGAACGACCGCGGCGTCCTCGTGGGCATCCTCTCCGAGGAGGGCGGCGTTTCGCTCCACGACCTCCTCTCCGACGACTCGAGCGCGATAGACGCCTTCATCAAGCGCAAGTTCATGGAGGCCGAGATAGACCTGGCCTCGGAGACCAAGGGCGCGAGCGAGGTTCGGCTCGCCCCCGGCCCCGGCTACCTCATCCGCGAGGGCGACGCCGCCTTCGTGGTCGGCTAGGAGACGCGATGCGCGCGCGCGACAAGGAACTGGGCGCCTTCGCCGAAAAGGGACTCCTCGCCGGCTTCGGGCCGGAGGAGATAGAAGCCGTCCTCGCGGCGGCGCGGCGCCTCGAGTGCCCCGCGGGCAAGACGATCATGCGCGAGGGCGACGCGGGCGAGACCATGTATCTCCTCGCCGACGGCGAGGTCGAGGTGTCCAAGAACCTCACCCTCAAGCTCGGCCTCCACGACTTCGCCCGGGCAGAGAAATCGATGACGCGGATCTCGGCCGCCATCGCGCCGGTTTTCGGCGAGATGGCCCTCTTCGCCTCCGAGCCGCGGAGCGCCACGGTCACGGCGGCCACGACCTGCGTCCTCTACGAGATCGACCGCGCCGCGTTCTGGGCCCTCGGCGAGCGGAATCCGCGCTTGGCCCTGGAACTGGTGCGGCGCATCGCCGCGATCCTCTCCTCCCGCGTGCGGAAGGGCAACGAGGAGATCCTCAAGCTCTCGACGGCGCTCAGCATCGCCCTCTCGAGATAGGAAAAGGCCCAATGCCAACCATGTATCGACGAACCGCCTTGCCCCTCCTTGCCCTCCTTCTCCTGCTTCCGGTCCTTTCGTCGGCCCAGCCCGCCGGCGGCGGCGCCGGCTCCGGCGCAAGCTCCGCCGCGAGCGCCGCCGCCCCGACCGGGAGTCCGCTGGCCGCGACCGGCGCGACCGGCGCGAGCGCCGCGATGCCGCGCGAATTCCGCGGCATCCGCCTCGGGATGTCGCGGGAGGAAGTTTCCTCCGCGCTCAAGAGCGACCTCCTCTACGCCTACCGCGGCGAGGACGACGTCTCCCTCCTTCCCTCCCCGAACCAAAGCCTCATCGAAACGGCAGGGCTCTCTTTCGTGCGCCGCGCCTTTTTCCAGTTCTACGAGGGCAAGCTCTGGGTCATGATCCTCAGCCTCAATCCCGACAAGATCGACCACTATTCGGTGTATACCTCGCTGACCGCCAAGTACGGCGCCCCGAACCTCCTCGATCCGCGCGAATCTCGCTGGGAGGACGCGGCGACCCGCGTGGCGCTGGAACGTCCGCTGACCCTGCGCTACATGGACCTCGAGACCTACCGCAAGCTCCGCGAGGGAAGCGCGGCCAAGGAATCCGTGGAGGAGCTCGAACGGCGCGACTTCCTGGGCGGCCTCTAGCCTTTCGCCGCCGCCGGCTTCACTTCCAGACCGCCCTTGCCCGGGGCGGTTTTTTTTCGCGCCGCCCTTTCCGCGCCGCCCTTTTCGCACCGTCCTTCCCGCCGTCTTGACGATTCCCCCGAATAGCGTTAACCTCACGCTCGATCATGGTTAACAATATGCCCTCTCCGAAGGCCACCATCCTCGAGCGGCTCCGCGCCTCGCCGGAGCCCGTCTCCGGCGAATCGCTCGCGGAGGAGCTCGGCGTGAGCCGGGTCGCCGTGTGGAAGCAGCTCGAGGCCCTGCGCGAGGCGGGCTACGCCCTCGAGGCCGACCGCTCGGGCTACCGCCTGGCCGCGGAGAAGGACTTCCTCTACCCCTGGGAATTCGCCGGCAGGGAGGACCGGATCGTCCGCTATGAGCGCACCGACTCGACGATGGACCGCGCCCTCGAGCTGGCCCTGGCCGATCCGGGGAGGCCCGCCGTCGTCGTGGCGGAGGCGCAAAGCGCCGGCCGCGGCCGGCGGGGGCGGCGTTGGAACTCCCCCCGGGGCGGCCTTTTCGCCACTCTCGTCGTGCCGCCCGAGCTCCGGCCCTGGCGGGCGGAGCGCCTGACGATGGCCGGCGCCGTGGCCCTTTGCGAAAGCCTCCGCGCGCTCACGGGCGAACCCTTTTCCCTGGCCTGGCCGAACGACCTCTTCCTCGGCGGACGCAAGGCGGCCGGACTCCTCATCGAGTACCTCGTCGAGGGCGACGAGGAGAGGCTCTCCCTCCTCGGACTCGGCGTCAACGTGGCCAACCGCGCCCCCGGCGAAGGCGCCTTCTCCCTGGCCGAACTGGCGGCCCCGCGCCCGACGCGGCGCGACATCCTTTCGGCCTTTCTGGACCGCTTCGAGGCCATCGGCCTCGAGTGGGAAGGACTTCCCGCCGCCTGGAATTCCCTGTCCTCCCAGGCGGGGAACCCGGTGCTCTCACGCGACGACGATCGGCGGCTCGGCCGGGCCCTCGCCGTCGACGCGGAGGGCCGGCTGCTCGTCGGGCTCGAGGGCGGCGGTGAAGCCGCCTTCAGGCCCGGCGAGGCCAAACTCGCGACAAAGGAGCTTCTAGCATGACAACGCAACGCGGTCTCGCGCTTCCCGTCCTGGCCTGTCTCTTCGCCGCCCTCATCTCCGTGGGCGCCTACATCGCCATCCCCCTGCCGGGGACACCCGTGCCCATCGTCCTCCAGAACCTCTTCATCATGCTCGCGGCCCTCCTTCTCGGGCCGACCTGGGGCCTCGCCGCCCTCGGCGTCTATCTTGTCCTCGGCGCCCTCGGCCTCCCCGTCTTTTCCGGCGGCACCGGCGGCTTCGCCCGTTTCCTCGGCCCCACGGGCGGCTACCTTCTCGGCTACATTCCCGCCGTCCTCGCGATGGGCCTCGTCTCCCGCCTCGGGGAAAAGCGCCGCTGGTGGCGGGACGCCCTGGCCCTCCTCCTCGGCAGCCTCATCGTCTACGCCTGCGGGGTGCCCTGGCTCAAGGCCGCGATCAAGGGCAGTTGGGAAAAGGCGCTGGCCGGCGGGCTCCTCCCCTTCCTGCCCGGCGACGCGATCAAGATCATCCTGGCCGTCCTCCTCGCGGGCAGGCTCGCGCCCCTCGTCGAACGCGTGGCGCCCCGAAGGAAGGCCGACGACACGGCGGCCGCAGCCGAAGGCGCGGACGGCGGCCGTGGCTGAACTCGCCAGGGTCGAGGGCCTCGTCCATCGTTTCCCGGACGGGGGCCTCGGCCTCGACGGGGCCGAGCTCCGCGTCGACGAGGGAGACTTCCTCATCCTCGCGGGGCGGAACGGCTCCGGCAAAAGTCTCCTGGCGCGGCACCTCATAGGCCTGGCGAGGCCGAGCGCGGGCAAGGTCCTTTGCCTCGGACGACCCGTCGCGGCCGATCCCCTCGCGGCGCGGCGAGCCATAGGCCTCGTCTTCCAGGACGCCGACGCGCAGATCGTGGGCCAGACCCTCCTCGAGGACGCCGCCTTCGGCCCCGCCAACCTGGGCCTTCCGCGGGCCGAGATCGAGGCGCGCGCCCGCGAGGCCCTGGCCCTGGTCGGCCTCGGCGGCTTGGAGACCCGGCGACCGGACAGCCTCTCCGGCGGCGAGCGGCGCCGCCTCGCGATAGCCGGCGTCCTAGCGCTCCGGCCGGCTTGCGTCCTCCTCGACGAGCCCTTCGCGAACCTCGACCTGCCGGCGATCAGGAGCGTCCTTGCGGTCGTGACCGCGCTTCACTCGGGCGGACGGACCATCGTCGTCGTGACGCACGAGCTCGAGAAGGTCCTGGCCCACGCGACGAGGCTCGCGGTGATGGACTCCGGTCGCGTCGTCTACGACGGCCCTCCCGGAGGCCTCGAGCGCGGGCGCTACGAAGAGCTGGGGCTCATGGACCCCTTCCGCTCCGGCGCCGGACTAAAGGAGCTCACGTGGCTGCGCTAGGCCCCTTCCGCTTCGAGTGGGGCGACCATCCCGCGCGGCGTTTCCACCCCCTGTCGAAGCTCGCGGCCCTCCTCTTCCTGTCCATCGCGGCCGGCACGGCGAAGGCGCCTTGGCTCGCCGCCCCGGCCCTCGCCGGGATCGCGGCCCTGGCCGCCGCCGGCGCCGTCGCGCCGAATCTCCGCGCGGGC
>JAEUJG010000287.1 GCA_016794765.1 Spirochaetaceae bacterium
CTTTTCGGAGTGGCGGAACTCCTTGTCCTCAAGGCGCTCGAGGAGGAGCTTGAGGGCGCGGCGGCCGATCTCGCGCTTGGAGACTTCGTAGCTCGTGAGGCCAGGCTCGGCCAGGGCGCCGAGTTCGATGT
Organism: Spirochaetaceae bacterium; assembly: GCA_016794765.1. Classification (GTDB taxonomy): domain Bacteria; phylum Spirochaetota; class Spirochaetia; order Treponematales; family Rectinemataceae; genus JAEUJG01. Next base: position 132 of record JAEUJG010000287.1, read on the forward strand.
TGTCGAAGCCGACGACGGAGATCTCGCCGGGCACGTCGCGCCCCGCCTCCTTGAGCGCCTTCATCGCGCCGAGGGCGATGATGTCGTTGACGCAGACGAGGGCGGTCGGGAGGGGGCGGTTCTTCGCGAGGAGAGCGCGCATGTCCTCGTAGGCGCCCTCGTAGCTCGGATCGACGGCGAAGCGCCGCGGGGCGGGGGCGGGGCGGGGGACAACCCGGTCCGGGCGGACGGCCGCCGCGGGCGCCCGGGCGGCCAGGGCCTCGAAAAAGGCCAGCTCGCGGAGGCGGAAGTTCGGCGTCGCGATCTTGCCGACGACGATGCCGAAGTCGCGGTGCCCGAGCCCCCAGAGGTGGTCCGTGATGTCGTAGAGGGCGCGCGCGTTGTCCATGTCCACGAAGTCGAGGTCGAGGTCGGGATAGTAGGCGTCGATGAAGATCTTGGGAGCCTCGAGCCGGGCGAGTTCCTCGACGTCGGCCCGGTCGAGCTCGGTGCCGAGGATCACGAGGCCTTCGGCCCCGGCGGGCTCGACGGCGGCCTGGAGGGTCGCGGGCGTCAGTCCCTCCAGGAAGCGGAGGTCGACGACGAGGCCGGAGCGGCTGGCTTCGAACTGGAGCCCGTCGAGGTAGTCGGCGATGAAGCTCTTGTGGTGGGCGTTGAGGATGCGCCCGTGCTTGGAGACGTGGAGTATGCGGATGACGCGGGAGCGGCGGCGGAGGCGCCGGTAGCCGAGCCTGTCGGCCTCGGCGACGATGCGGTCGCGGAGCTCCGGCCCGACGCCGGGCTTGCCGTTGAGCGCGAGGGATACCGCCGCGATCGACGCGCCGGTCCGCTCCGCGATGTCCGCTATCGTAATCATGGTAGGGCAACGATACCTTCGGCGCGGGGATTTGTCAAACCGCCTAAGACTAAAATAAGCTAAAACACAAATTAAAAAGTTTAGTTTTTATCTTGACGCTTTTTCGTAATGGTTCCATACTCAGAACCGTGAAAGCGAAACCAGCCCTCGCGCCGCCCGGCGCGCGACTCCCGGACCGGACGGTGCTCCTCCTCCTCCTCGCGCCGGCCCTCGTCTATTTCGCCGTCTACCACCTCTGGCCCATCGCGGGGATGGTGATGGCCTTCCAGGACTACCGCATAGTCGGACCGAGCCGCTTCGCGGGGCTCAAGCACTTCAGGACCCTCTTTTCCTCGCCCGCCTTCCTCGACGTGCTCCGGAACACGCTCATCATCAGCTCGATGAAGATCATCCTCTTCTTTCCGTTGCCCATCGTCTTCGCCCTCATGGTGAACGAACTCAGGTCCATGTTCCTCAGGAAATTCGTCCAGGCGACCGCCTACCTCCCGCACTTCCTCTCCTGGGTCGTCATCGCCGGCGTCTGGATCTCCTTCCTTTCCCCGGGCACGGGCGGCGCGAACCAGCTGCGCGGCGTCTTCGGCCTTCCGCCCGTCGACTACATGACGAGCAAGGGCCACATCCGTTGGGTCCTCTTCGCCTCCGAGACCTGGCGCAGCATGGGCTGGGACTCGATCATCTACCTCGCGGCCCTCATGCGCATCAGCCCGAGCCTCTACGAGTCCGCGGACATGGACGGCGCCTCGCCCCTCCAGAAGATGCGCTACGTGACCCTGCCCGAGCTCGTGCCGACGATGGTCACCGTCTTCATCCTCAACCTGGGTTTCTTCCTCAACGCCGGCTTCGACCAGGTCTTCAACATGATGAACGACTCGGTCATCAGCGTGATCGACATCCTCGACACCTACGTCTACCGGATCGGACTCCTCAACATGCAGTACTCCTTCTCGACGGCCGCGAGCCTCTTCAAGGGCCTCATCGGGCTCGTCCTCATCCTCTCCACCCACGCCGCCTCCAAGCGCGTGACCGGCAAGGGGCTCTGGTGACGCGCCGCGGCAAGCCTTCCTCCGCGCGGGACCGCCTCCTCCGCGGAATCATCGCCGGAGCGCTCCTCCTCGTCTCGGTGGTGGTGCTCGTGCCCATCCTGAACCTGGTGGCGCTGTCCTTCTCCGATCCGGGACGGGTCGCGGAGGTCCGCGGGCTCACGATCGTGCCCAAGGGCTTCTCCACGGTGAACTACCGCGTCCTCGCGGCCAATCCGCTCTTCGTGCGGAGCGTGCTCAACTCCCTGTTCATCACCGTCACGGGCACGGCCATCAACCTCGTCCTGACCTCGATGGCCGCCTTCGCCCTGACCAGGAACTCCCTGCCGGGCCGCCGCTTCTTCATGATCCTCGTCGTCACGGTGATGGTCCTGGAGCCGGGCCTCATTCCCGAGTACCTGGTCGTCAAGAAGATCGGCCTCATGAACAGCCTGTGGTCGGTCATCCTCTACAAGGCCGTCAACGTCTACTACCTCATCATCCTCATGCGCTTCTTCGAGGAGGTGCCCGTCTCCTTCATCGAGGCCGCGCGCGTGGACGGGGCGGGCTACGGCACGATCCTGTGGCGCATAATGTTGCCCCTCGCCAAGTCCGCCCTCGCCACCTTGGGCCTCTTCTACGGCGTCTACCACTGGAACGAGTACTTCCGCGCGAGCATCTACCTGAGCGAGCCGACGAAGTACCCCCTCCAGCTCGTCCTGCGCCAGTTCGTCGTCCTCAAGGACAACACCACGCTCGTCGGCTCGGGCGCGATGTTCAGCTACGACGAGGCCGCGAGACTCAATTACGAAGGGCTCCAGGCGAGCACCATCGTCGTGGCCATGCTGCCGGTTCTCATCGTCTACCCCCTGATCCTCAAGTACTACACGAAAGGGGTCATGGAGGGCGGCGTCAAGGAATAGGAGGTTGTCGTGAAGAAACGCATCGTCGCTTTCGCGCTCGCCGCGCTCGTCGTGGCCGGCGCCTGGGCCGCCGACCCCAAGGTCCGGATGGCCATCAAGGATCTGGACACCGACCCGAACGGGGAGGCCTTCATCCAGCTCATCGAGAAGGGCATGGCCGCGGCCGGCACGCCCGTCGACATCGAGCTCGTCAAGGTGCCCCAGGGCAACTACGCCGAGAAGATCAGCCTCATGATCATGTCCGGCGACGTTCCCGACCTCATCTACATGCAGGGCGGCGAGGACAATCTCGCCTCGCAGGGCGTCTTCGAGGACCTCCGGCCCTACGTCGCGAAGTCCAGGAACTACAAGGCGCTCATGGACGCGCACAGCGTCCAGCGCCTCGAGAGCTTCCCCTACATCACCTGGATCGCCCCGCCCCGCGTCCGCACCCCCGTGATGCGCCGCGACTGGTTCGATTCCCTGCCCTCCGCCAAGGCCCTCGTCGCCAACCCGACCGTGGACGCCTACTACGCCCTCTTCAAGGACCTCGTCGCCAAGAAGGGCGCCAAGTTCGGCATCACCGTGACCGGCGCGACCAACGGCTACGAGGAGCTCGACGCGATCTTCGACGCGGCTTTCGGCACGACCTCCACCTGGATGAAGGGCGGCGACGGCAAGTGGGGCTACGCCCGCGTGAGCCCGAACGAGAAGGCCAAACTCGAGTTCTACGCGAAGCTCTACAAGGAAGGTCTCCTTGATCCCGAGTATCTCACCAAGAAGTGGGATTCGAAGGAACAGGCCTTCTACGAGGGCAAGGCCGGCATGGTCCTCGGCGTCGCCCCCGGCTCCATCGACGTGTACAACACCAAGATGACCAAGGCCCAGGGCGTCGACCTCGTCGTCCTCCCGCCGCCCAAGGGCAAGGCCCAGGGCTACACGCCCTTCGTCGACGTGACGAAGGAGACCCGCGGCTTCGCCGTCGCCTCGACCTCCAAGGTAAAGGCCCAGGCCTTCGCGATCCTCGACTTCATGTGGAGCCCCGCCGGCCTCAAGCTCGCCAAGCTCGGCATCCCCGGCCTCCACCACACCGACGACGGCAAGCAGTATGTCCTCGCCGACAAGTACGGCGAGTGGTACAACGGCTGGTTCGGCGATTCCTTCAACGGCTTCAATCCCGACAAGCCGCTTTCACGGCCCCTCGTCTCCAAGACCGCGACCGAGGCGGGCGCCATGGCCAAGAAGTACATGATGGCCGACAAGACCATCCTCATTCCCGAGCGGTACATCGCCAATTGGGACGCCATGACCAACCTCTACAAGGAGTACATGGCGGACATCGTCACCGGCAAGAAGCCGGTCTCCGCCTTCGACGAGTTCGTCGCGAAGTGGCGCAAGGCCGGCGGCGACGAGGTCACGAAATACGCGAACACCGTCCTGAAGTAGACTTAATCGTTTCTCCGCGGAGCGCGCCGGGGAGCTGCCCGGCGCCCTCCGCGGGGAATCCCGAAGACCGAATACCTTTTCCTGGAGTATCCATGCCCCCTATCCAGAGCGACTATCTCGAGCGGCTCTACGCCGGTTTCCTCGGCAAGAACGTCGGCATCCGCCTCGGCGCGCCCGTAGAACCGGCCATCTGGACCTACGAGCGCATCCGCGAGATCTACGGCGACATCACGGCTTACGTGAAACCGTACCGGAATTTCGCCGCCGACGACGACGCGAACGGGCCGGTCTTTTTCGCGCGGGCCCTCCTCGACAAGGAAGACCGCTCGAAGCTCGAAGCCGTCGACGTGGAGCGCGCCTGGCTCGACTACGCGCGCGACGGCGTGGGCATGTTCTGGTGGGGCGGCTACGGCAAGAGCACGGAGCACACCGCCTACCTCAACATGAAGAACGGCATCCACGCGCCCGAGTCCGGCTCCATCGGGCGGAACGGCAAGGTGGTCGCCGAGCAGATAGGCGGGCAGATCTTCATCGACACCTGGGGCCTCCTCTGGCCCGGCCGGCCCGACAAGGCGGCCGACTTCGCCGCGACCGCGGCGAGCGTCTCGCACGACGGGGCGGGCATCCACGGCGCCCGCTTCATCGCCGCCTGCATCGCCGCCGCCTTCACGGCGAAAGACATGGGCGAGGTCTTCGCCGCCGGCGCCGCCGAAGTGCCCGCGGGCTCGGACTACGCCCGGGTCCTGGCCGCCGTCAGGGACTTCCACCGCGCGAAGCCCGGCGACTTCCGCTCCTGCATGGAGATGCTCCTCGCCGAATGGGGCTACGACAAGTGGCCGGGACTTTGCCACATGATCCCGAACGCCGGCGTCTGCGCCCTCTCCCTCCTTTACGGCGAAGGCGACTTCTGCCGGACGGTGGAGATCGCGACGATGTGCGGATGGGACACCGACTGCAACGCCGGCAACGTGGGCACGATCCTCGGCGTCCTCGGGGGCCTCGGGGGAATCCCCGCGCGCTACCGCGATCCGATCAACGACTCGATCGTGCTGTCGGGCATCGCAGGAACGCTCAACATCCTCGACCTGCCGACCTTCGCCCGGCGCCTGGCCGCGCAGGGCCACGAACTCGCCGGCGAGCCGGTGCCGCCCGCGCTCCTCCCCTTCGCGAAGGACGCCGAGGGCCTCCGCTTCGATTTCGCCCTGCCGGGTTCGACCCACGGCTTCAGGGTCTCCGATCCGAGCCGCTTCGCGGCCGTCCACCGCGAGGGCCTCGGGGCCGTCGTCGACGGAAAGGCCGGCAACGCCCTCGAGTTCCGCTTCGAGCGCGTGGAGCGGGAGCAGTCGGGCAAGCTCTTCCACAAGACCTTCTACCGCCGCCCGGACTTCGACGACGAGCGCTACAGCCCGACCTTCGCGCCGATCGCGCGCCCGGGCCACCGCGTCCGGATGAGCTTCCGCCTGGAGCGCTGGGAGGGCGAGAAGATCGGCGTCGAGGGCTATGTCCGGGACAGCCGGAACGGGCGCGACCGGACGACGACCGCCGCCGTCTTCCCCGCGCCCGGGAAGCGTTATACGCTCGAGTTCACCGTCCCCGACCTCGGGGGGTCCTCCGCGGACGAGGTCGGGCTGGTCCTGACCGGTTTTTCCGGCGCGAAGAAGCGCGACTCCGGCCGCCTCCTCCTGGAGGAGTTCGAGCTCGGCGGACTGGCGCATTATACGATCGACATCGCCGCGCAGTCCGTTGAGTTCGGCTGCGTCACGCCCTTCTCCCACGACAAGGGCGCCTGGACCGTCGAGGAGGGGCGCCTCCACCTCATGACCCACGAGAGGGCGGCCTCCTACACGGGCGGCCACGCCGTCGCCGACCAGCGGGTCTCCGCCCGCGTGCGGCCCCTCGCCGGGACGAGCCATCTCGTCGCGGCGCGCTGCGGCGGCGCGATGCGCGGCTACTTCGCCGGCTTCGACGGGGAAGGGCGCGTCGCGATCCTCCGCAACGACTTCGGCGTCGAGCGGCTCGCCTCCGCGGCCTTTCCCTGGTCCCGGGGAAGCGACTACCTCCTCTCGCTCGAGGCGGTCGGCGACCGGCTCGCGCTCTCCGTCGACGGGAAGAAGGTCCTCGAGGTCCGCGACGGCGCGCATCGCGCCGGCATGGTCGGCTGCGGCTCCATGGAAGCCGCGCGCGCCCTCTACGGACCCTTCGAGGTCGAGGAGCTCTCGTGAGCGGACCTTCGCGCTTCCTGGCGGGGGCGGAGGCCAAGTCGGACTGCCTCGCGGCCTACGAGCCCGGCGATTCGGCGCTGGAGATCGAGGTCTCGTCGAAGGTGGGCACGCTTTTCGGAAAGGCCATCCGCGCGGCGGCGGCCGCGGCGGCGGCGGAATTCGGGGCCGGGGGAAGGCTGTCCATCCGCGACGACGGCGCCCTCGACTATGTCGTCGCCGCGCGCGTGGAGGCGGCCCTGCGCGACGCGGGACTTTCGCGCGCGCCGGCCGCGGGGCGCCCCGTCCCGCGCCGGGAACCGAGCTCCCGCGGCCGGCTCCGCCGCACGAGGCTCTATCTTCCCGGCGACCAGCCCGATCTCCCGATCAACGCGGGACTCTTCGGCGCCGACTCCATCCTGGTCGACCTCGAGGACTCCGTCGCGCCGGAGCGCAAGGCCGCCACGCGGATCCTGGCGCGGCGCCTCCTCGAGTCGCACGCGGATTTCTTCGGCTCCTCGGAGATCGCGGTTCGCGTGAATCCGCTCGCGGAAAGCTTCGGAGCCGCGGACCTGGAGGAGATCGTCCCGGCGCGGCCGCAGGCCCTGGTGCTGCCCAAGTGCGAGTCCGCCGAAGACGTAGCGGCCTACGACCGCGAGGTGTCGCGCCTCGAGGCGGCCGCGGGCCTCCCCGTCGGCTCCATCCTGTTCATGCCCATCGTCGAGACGGCCCGCGGCGTCGCGAAGGCCGCGGAAATCGCCGCCGCCTCCGAGCGAAACGCCGCGCTCTGCTTCGGCGCGGAGGACTATCGGCGCGACCTCGGCCTCGCCAAGCGGCCGGACGAGGGGGAGATCCTGGTCGCGCGGAGCCTCGTCGCGATCGCGGCGCGCGCCGCCGGGATCGGAGCCCAGGACTCGGTCTTCGCCGACACCGAGGACGAGGCGGGACTCGAGGCCTCGACGCTCGCGGCCAAGAACCTCGGTTTCACCGGCAAGGGCGTCGTGCATCCGCGGCAGATCGCCGTCGTGCATCGCGCCTTCGCGCCGGGCGCCGCGGAGCTTGAGGCGGCTCGCCGCGTCCTGGCCGCGATGGCGGCCGCGGACGGGCGGGGCGTCGTCTCGCTGGACGGGAAGATGATCGACGCGCCGGTCGCCGAGCGGGCGCGCCGGCTCGTGGAATACGCCGAAAGCGCCGAGCGCGCCGCGAAGGGATCCTGACATGGAAGCAAGCACCAACGCCGTGGGCCGGAAGCTGCCGGCGGAAATCGGCGGCAGGGTGATCGAGCCCTTCCGCGGCGCCTTCGCGGCGCCCGGCCAAGCAGAGGCGCCCCGCGGGCCGGGGCCCCGCCCGAGGCGGGCGGCCGGGCGCGGCCGGCCGGTCAAGCTCGTCTCCTCCTGGGACGAGCTCCTTGACCGGCTCGAACTCCGCGACGGGATGACCGTCTCCTTCCACCACCACCTGCGCGACGGCGACGCCGTCGTCAACGAGACCGTCGCGCGGCTCGCCGCCCGCGGCCTCAAGGGGCTGGTCATAGCGCCGACGGCGCTATTCCCGACCCACGACAAGCTCGTGCCCTACATCGAATCCGGCGTCATCGAGCGCGTCGAAGGCTCGATGAACGGCCGGGTGGGGGAGGCCTGCTCCCGCGGCGCGATGCGCGGACTCTCGGTCCTCCGCTCCCACGGCGGCCGCGGCCGGGCGATCCAGGCCGGCGAGTTGCCGATCGACCTCGCGGTGATCGCCGCGCCTTGCGCCGATCCCTTCGGCAACGCGAACGGCCTCCACGGCAAGTCGGCCTGCGGGCCCCTCAGCTATCCCGAGCCCGATTCGGTCTACGCCGAGCAGGTCGTGGTCGTCACCGACGGCCTCGTGCCCTATCCCTGCTCGCCCTGGTCGATCAAGGGCGGCAACGTCGATTACGTGCTCGAGGTGCCCTCCATCGGCGATCCCTCCAGGATCGTGTCGGGCACGACGCGCCTGACGCGCAGTCCTACCCAGCTCCTCATCGCGGAGATGGCCGCCCGCTTCGTCGAAGGGACGGGCATCCTCCGGGAGGGCTTCTCCTTCCAGGCCGGCGCCGGCGGGATGTCGCTGGCCGCGGTCGCCCGCGTCGCGGATCGGATGCGCGCCTCCGGCATCAAGGCCTCCTTCGCCCACGGCGGCGCGACGGGCCTCCTCGTCGGCCTCCTCGAGGAGGGGCTCCTCGGCGCGATAGTCGACCTCCAAAGCTTCGACCTCGAGGCCGTCCGCTCCTGCCGGGAAAACCCGCGCCACATCGAGTCGACGCCCTTCACCTCCTACGGGCCCCAGGGCGCGGGCTGCTCGGCGGGCATGCTCGACCTCGCGCTCCTCGGCGCGACGGAGATCGACCTCGACTTCAACGTCAACGTGAACACGCATTCCGACGGCCTTCTCCTCCACGGGATCGGGGGGCACCAGGACGCGGCCGCGGGCTCCTCCTGCTGCGTCGTGACCGCGCCCCTGTTCCGCAAGCGGATACCGATCGTGCGCGAACGCGTCACGACGGTCTCCTGCCCCGGCGAGGTGGTGGACGTCCTCGTGACCGAGCGCGGGATCGCGGTGAATCCCCGCCGCGGCGACCTGCGGGAGCGCGCCCTCGCGGCGGGCCTTCCCGTCGTCGACATCGCGGAGCTCATGGACGCGGCCCGGAGGATTACGGGGATTCCCGAGGAGCCGCGCTTCAAGGACCGGCCGGTCGCCCTCGTCGAGTGGCGGGACGGCGGCGTCCTGGACGTGGTCCGCGAACTGGACCGATGAGGGAGCGGGGCGCGGCCGGAAGCCCGCCCGCCCCGAAAAACAAGCACGACGCGCGGAGCGCCGGCCGACCGGCGCCCGGAAAGAGGATACGACGATGAACGACACGATCGGATACGAATCGAGGGCGAAGGGCTGCCTCGCCGGACTCGCCTGCGGCGACGCGATGGGCGACGTCGGCCGCAGCCAGGCCTTCCGCGACCGCTACGGCATCGTGGACGACATGTACGACGGCGCGAAGAGCACCGACGACACCGAATTCGCCGTCCTCACGGCGGCGACCCTCCTCGACTGCGGCGGCGAGCTCACGGTGGAGGCCCTCGTCGGCTCGTGGAAGCGGCGCATCCTCGACCAGGGCGGTCTCTTCGACCGGGGCGGCGTACCCCTCTACGGCGCCGTGGACAACCTGCGCCGCGGCCTTCTGCCGCCGCTCTCCGGCCGCTACAACACGCTCAACATCGACGACGGCGCCGCGATGCGCATCGCGCCGGTCGGCATCATCGCCCGGGACGAGGCCCACGCCGCGGAGCTCGCGGCCCTCGAGGCGAGCATCAGCCACTACGAGGACGGCGTCTACGCCGCCGTCGCCTGCGCCGTCGCGACCCGCCTTTGCATAGAGGGGGCCACCGCCGAGGAAGCGGTCGCCGGCGCGATGCGCCACATCCCCGCCGATTCCTGGCTCGGCGTGACGATGCGCCGCATGCTCGACCTCGCCGCCTCGGCGGGCTCCATCGAGGCCGCCTGGTCCCGCCTCCACACCGA
>JAEUJG010000323.1 GCA_016794765.1 Spirochaetaceae bacterium
CCATGAAACCCTGGCGGAACGCGCAGGGGCGGGGCGGGGCCGAGCTCGTGCTCGGCGTGCAAGGCCGCCGCGCGGCCTACGAGGACGCTGCCCGGGCCGGCGTGCGGGAACTGCTCCGCGGCCTCGAGGCGAACAAGCCCAGGCTGGTTCGAGGCCGTCTCGTGTTCGCCGAGCCGCCGCGCGTCGCCGTCGTGGGGGGCCGCTATGTCGTCAGCGCCCGGCTTCGGGTCGAGGTGGTCGAGGTCCTGTCCTACGGGGTGTATTGACGGCCCGGCCGCCGGACCGGTCCGCCGGGCTCGGCCGCAAGGCCCGAGGCCAAGCGCTGCGGTCGCCGGCGCCACGGCCCGCGGCACCGAACCGGCCCGCGGTACCTAATCGCGGCACCGAACCGAACGGCGGCGGCGCAAGAACCTTCGGCCGCGCTTAGGCGAAAAAAAAACGAGCCCTTCGAGGCTCGTTTTTTCATGCGCCGGATCGGCCTACAGCCGCGTCTTTTCGATCTCGTCGTGCATCTTGTCGAGCATGGCCATGATCTCGTCGGCGACAGCCTGCTTCTTGTCCTCGCGCATCCGGTGCTCGTGCTTGACCCGCTCGCGGAACTCGTCGCAGTCGACCACGGGGCCGACGTCGAAGACGACCCGGTCCTCGCAGACGAGGTCTTCCTCCATGGCCCCGCCCGTGTTGAGGCGGAGGATGTTGCCGTTCACGGAGACGAGGCAGAACTTGGAGAAGGATTTGACGTAGGAGTCGATCTCGCGGACGCCGCGCTTCGTGCTCGGATCCCAAGGCCGGAAACGGGTGCCCGCCGGGAAGACGAGGACGAGCTTGCCGCTTTCCTTGAGTTCCCCCAGGGCCTTCATCGCGGCGCGGTTGACCGTCGTGCTCCGCATCATCTCGACGACGAGTTCCTTCGGATCCTTGAGGTTGCGCTTGATGATCTCGAGGGAGCGGCTCGGGTAGATGACAAGGCGGGAATAGGCCTCGGTGAAGGCCAGCACCGCCGGATTGTCCTCGTTGAGCTTGATGCCCGCGATGGCGAGGATGGCGTCGGCGATCTCGGCGCCCTCGGCCCCCGCCTTCCTGAGGAGGTAGTGGAAGACCGGAAGGTCGAAGTTCGAATAATGTTCGAGGAGGAGGAGGCAGGGCTCGCCGCGCCGGGCCGCGGCGAGGAGTTCGACCAAGCGCTCGAGGTGGCGCACTTCCGAGCCGGGGAGGAGGTTGTCCTCGACGACCTTGTCGATGAAGGGGAGGAGCTCCCGATTGCCGGGCTGGTGGACGTTCTTGTCCGTGACCTGGCCCTGGCCCTTCGACTTGGACATCATCCGCAAGATCTGCTCGCGGTAACGAGCGCTGATTGGTTCCATGTCGGTCTCCTCGAGGGGCGAGTATAGACAGTCGCGCCAACGCTGTCAACGTCGAGGTCTTGTCGCGCCCTCAGTAGCCGTCGGACAGGGAGCGGTTGATGTCCTTCTGGTAGAGCTCCTGGTAGATGTAGCTCCGGTTCTTGAGCTTCTCCTTGATCTCCTTGGCGAAGGGCATGAAGCGCCAGAAGATCGCCCTGACTTCCTTGTCGAGCTTCTGCGTGCCCTCGCTCTCCTTGGTGATCCAGAGGATGTAGTCCTGGATGAAGTATTCCTTGGCATCGCCCTTGAGCTTCTTGG
>JAEUJG010000325.1 GCA_016794765.1 Spirochaetaceae bacterium
CCTCGGCCGCGGGGACCTTTCCGGCGCCGCGCTTGCCGCCGCTCGCCTCGGGCAGCCAAGCCTCGAGGACGGCGGCGAGGTCCTTGCGCTTGAAGGGCTTCACGAGGATGTCGTCCATGCCCGCGGCGATGCATTTCTCGCGCTCCCCGCGCAGCGCGCTCGCGGTGACGGCGACGATGGGGCCGCGGAAACCGCGGGCCCGAAGGGCCTGGCTGGCTTCGTAGCCGTTCATCCGCGGCATGAAGATGTCCATGAGGACGATGGCGAAGGGGCGGGTCATGCCGATCTCCACCGCCTCCGCGCCGTCGCGGGCGGTGACGACCTTGCAGCCGAGGCGCGAGAGGATCACCGTGAAGAGTTCGCGGTTCACCTCGTGGTCCTCGGCGACGAGGACCTCCGCGTCGAAGAGGGGCTCGACCTCGGCGACCGCCTCCGGCGGGGCGCCGGCCGTATCCGCCGACTCGAGGTCCACGGCGGCGGAAAGCGCGCGGGTCAGGGTCTCCAGGAGCTCGGCGGGCCGGAGGGGCTTGGGCACGTAGGCGTTGAACCAGCGCAGGAGCTTCATTTTCGCCTCCGCACCCATCGTGCCGGAGGGCACCATGAGGACGAGGCGGGTGCCGTTGATCGCCACGTCGCCCGTGATCTCGCTCGCGAGCCGCCAGCCGTCCATCCGCGGCATGTTCTGGTCGACGAGGCAGAGGGCGAAGGGGTCCTGCCGGGCGGCCGCCTCGCGGAGCAGGGCGAGCGCCTCCTCGCCCGAGGCGGCCGAGGCGACGCGGTAGCCGCCGCGGGAGGCCGCGCGGCAGGCGAAGTCGCGCGAGCCGGCGTAGTCGTCCACGACGAGAAGCCGCGCGCCGGAGGCCGCGGCCGGCGCGCGCGGCGGGGCCGAGTAGTCGGGCGTCGCGAGGGGCAGCTCGAACCAGAAGATCGAGCCCGTCGGCGCGTTCGGGAGGACGCCTATGGCGCCGCCCATGAGCTCGGAAAGGTGGCGGGAGATCGCGAGGCCGAGGCCCGTCCCGCCCGCCTTCCGCGCGGCGGCGAAATCGGCCTGGAAGAAGGGGGTGAAGAGGCGGTTCCGCACCTCCTCCGGGATGCCGATGCCGGTGTCCGCGACCTCGAAGCGCACTCGCGGTCCGCCCGGCGAGGCCGCGCGCCGGAGGATGAGGCTGATCGAACCCTCCCGCGTGAACTTCACCGCGTTCTTGAAGAGGTTCACGATGACCTGGCGGATGCGCGCCGGATCGCCGCGGGCGAGGGCGGGCAACTCCTCGTCCACGTCGACGATGACCTCGAGGCCCTTGCGGTGGGCCTCCATGACGAGGAGGTCCACGGACTGGTGGACCAGGGTGCGCAGCTCGAAGTCGACGGTCTCGAACTCGAGCTTGCCCGCCTCGATCTTGGAGAAGTCGAGGATGTCGTTGATGAGGCCGAGGAGGGCGTCGGCGGAGAAGCGCACCTGCGCGGCGTATTCGCTCTGCTCTCCGTCGAGGTTCGTGTCCTGGAGGAGTTCCACGACGCCGAGGATCGTCTGGATCGGCGTGCGGATCTCGTGGCTCATGTTGGCGAGGAACTGGCTCTTCGTGTGCGTCGCCTTCTCGGCCTCCTCCTTGGCCTCGGTGAGGCGGAGCTCCTTCTGCACGCGCGCCGTGGAATCCTCGATGGAGCAGAGGAGAAAGCGCTCGGCGCGCTCCCCGGCGGTGGGCTCGAGGAGGGATAGGCCCACCTTGAGCCAGCGCTTGGTGCCGTCCGCCGCCCGGACGGGCGTCTCCACCACCGCGGCGCCGCGCCCGCCGAGGAGGAGTTCGGCCGCGTAGTAGTCGAAGCGGAGGCCTTCGCGCCCCGTGATGAACTCGAAGAGCGAGCCGCGCAGCCGCTCGGGACCGACGCCCGCGAGGGACCGGAAGAGGGCTTCGAAGGCGCCGTTCCACAGGGCCAGGAGGCCGCCGCCGTCGACGACGGCGAGGGGCAGCGAAGGTTGCTCGAACGCGGCACGGTAGATCGCCTCGGGGTGGGCCACGGCGCCTCCTAGAAGTTGGCCTTGAGGATTTCCAGCGTCTTCTTCAGGATCTGGTCGGGCTTGAGCGGCTTGATCAGGTAGCTCTTGACCCCCGCCTGGAAGGCCCGCATCACGGCCTCGCGCTGGGAGACCGCCGAGAGCACGATGACCGGCATGTCTATGTCCTCGGAATGGAGCCGCTGGAGCACCTGGAAGCCGTCGAGCTCCGGCATGAGGATGTCGAGGAAGACGAGGTCGAAGCTCTTCGCCCTGACCGCCTCGACGAACTCCTTGCCGTTGGAGTAGGGGGTAACCGCGGCGCTGATCGCGGCGAAGGTGGTCTTCACGAGCTCCTGGATGACGAAGTCGTCGTCCACGACGGCGATCGACAGGCCGTGGCCGGCCTCCTTCATCGCTTCGATGCTGAATTTCTTCCGCCCCTCGGCGTCGAAGCGCATCTCTATGGACTCGCCGCCGTTGACCGGGCTCTGGGCCGAGAGGATACGCTCGGAGATGATCTCTGCCTTGCTGCCGTCGGAGTCGATGTCGGTGAGGAGGCCGTCCATCGCGTGCTGGAGGTTCGAGAGCACCTCGATCTCCGCGAATTCCGGGCGGCCACGCGTGAAGTCGCGGACGAAGGACTCGTTGGTCAGGACCTTGATGTGCCGCGTCTTGGCCCGCGAGTGCTCCAGCACCGTCCGGAGGAGGAGCTCCAGGTTGGGGCCGTCCACGAAGCTCAGCTCCATGTCGGTGATCATGATGAGGATGCGCGGGTTCCTGATCGAATAGAGCTCCAGGAGTTCCGCGATCTTGAAGCGGAGGAGGTCGACCTTCTCGCGGTTGAGGCCCTTCGCGATTTCGATGAAGACGATGTTGTCGTTGACGTGCGCCTCGATGATGCAGGGCGTCTCGTCCACCATGAAGCGGATGCCCAGGAGCTCCGCGAGCGTCCCGTACAGGCTGTCCATCTTGATGGGCTTCATGAAGACCTTCTTGATGTTGAAGGGGACGAGCTCGAGGAGGCGGTTCTTGTCGATCTTGAGCGCCGTCAGGATGACGGGGATGGCGGCGGTGTTCGGGTTGCGGTTCTTCTCCTCGAGCACCTCCTTGCAGCTCTTGCGCGACAGGTGGTAGTCGAGGACGACGAGGTCGGGGAGCGAGTTGCGCATCTTGACGACGCCGTCGAGCCCGTTGATCGCGGTTTCAACCTCTATGCCGTGCTCTTCGAGCCTTCCCTTGATGTAGTCCCGGAACAGGTCGGACTCGTCGATGATCAGGGCTTTCTTCTTGGCCATCGTTTACTCCGCGTTTTTCATGACCAGGGGCTGCTGCGTCGCGTCCACCGCGTCGCGCCAGAGCGAGCCTTCGGGGTCGACGCGCCGCCGGCTCTTCGTGGCGACCGAGATGGGGATGTGCACGAATTCGTTGTTGACCATGCCGATGAGCGTCTTCGTCTTGCCGGCCATCGCCGCGTGTGCCGCGTTGTTGCCGAGCCGCTCGCAGTAGACCGAGTCGGTCGGGCTCGCCGGCGCCGAGCGGACGAGGTAGCTCGGGTCGATGTACTTGAGGTTGACCTCCATGCCCTTCGCCTTGAAGTGCGCCTGGATGCGGTCCCGGAGGAAGGTGCCGATGTCGGCGAGCTTCTTGTTGCCCGAGGCGTCGGTGCCCTCGAGCTCGGCCAGGAGCTCCTGGCCGGCGCCCTCGGCGACGACCACCACGGCGTGCCTGCGCCGCGCGAGGCGTTCCTCGAGTCGGGCGAGGAGGCCCGAGGGGCCGTCGAGGTCGAAGGGGACCTCGGGCACGAGGACGAAGTTCGCCTCGTGCACCGCGAGGACCGTGTGCACGGCGATGAAGCCCGAGTCGCGGCCCATGAGCTTGACGAGGCCGATGCCGTTCATCGAGGAGTGGGCCTCCGCGTGGGCGCCGGCCACCGCCTCGGCCGCGCGGGCGACCGCGGTCTCGAAGCCGAAGGAGCGGTCGACGAAGAGGAGGTCGTTGTCGATGGTCTTCGGGACGCCGACCACGGCGACCTTGAGCTTGCGCCGCTCGATCTCCTCCGCGATGGCCAGGGCGCCCTTCTGGGTGCCGTCGCCGCCTATCGTGAAGAGCATGTTGATGTTGAGGCGCTCGATCGCGTCGACGATGTCCGAGGTGCGCTCGCCGCCGCCCCGCGAGGAGCCGAGGATGGTGCCGCCCATCTTGTGGATGTCGTCCACGACGTCGGGCTCGAGGGACCGCGCGGCCAGGTCGTATTCGGGAAGGAAGCCCTTGTAGCCGTAGCGGATGCCCGTGATGCGTCGCACGCCGTAGCGGTGCCAGAGGCAGCGCGTGATCGCGCGGATGACGTCGTTGAGGCCGGGGCAGAGGCCGCCGCAGGTGACGATGCCGGCGTGGACGTGGCTCGGGCCGAAGTAGATGTATTCGCGGGGGCCCGCCTTTTCGAGGAGGGCGCGGCGCTCGATCGGCGCCTGGGGACCGGTTTTCGCCCCGACATCGCAGCGGACGAGCTCGTCGTCGCCGACGTAGTTCGCGATGCGGTCCCCGAGGGTCGTGGAAAGGCCGATGGGCGATTTGATCCGGCGGTCGCCGAGGTCGGGTATCGTGAAATCGAGGTCCTGGGACATGGGCTTCGCTCCTGGGTCTCTTGCCGCGCGTCCGCGCGGTCCGGAAGGGCGCCCGGCAAGCGGCAAGGTAGGTCCAGTATAGTCCGGCGCGGACGCGGAGGCAATGGCGATTCCCTTGACGGAGCCTCGGGC
>JAEUJG010000390.1 GCA_016794765.1 Spirochaetaceae bacterium
GGGCGCCGGGGGCCGAGGACGGTGATGAGCTCCCCGTCCAGGCGGTCCCGGTCGGGCAGTTCCTCAAGGAGGTGCCCGAGGTAGCCCCGGGCGGCGTGGTAGCAGGTTCCTTCGATTTCTCGCACGCCCGCAGTATGGTTCCCGGCCCGCCCGAGGGTCAAGGACGGCCGCGCCTGCGGATCGCCTCCGCGTCGCGACTAGCCGAGCATCTTGGCGCGCGCCTCCGCCAGGAGTTCGCGGTTCCAGCGGTTTTTTTCCAGGAATTGGTCCTTCAGGGCCGCGTCCTCGAGCCGCGTGCTCCGGGTCTGCAGGGCCTTGAAGGCCTTGGAGAGCACGGTGGCGGGATCGAGGACGCCCGCGCCCGTAGCCGCCAGCACCCGGTAGCAATAGAAATGATAGACGTGGGCTTCCGGATGGATGACCGCCAGCCGTTCCTCGCGGGTCTTGGCGGCTATCGCCAGGACCCGGTCGCCGTCGCCGGTCGCCAGGGCGACCGTGAAGGCCGCGAAGGCGCCGATCTGGTCCTCAAGGTAGCTCCGTCCCCCCGCGAAGCCGAGGGAGCGCGCCTCCAGGCAGTCGTAGCCGGAGGCCCAGGAGACGGCGTCGGCCGGGGCATAGGCCCGCGCCGGCAGGGCGGCGAGGGCTTCGGCGGCGCGGGCGGCCGCGGTCGCGGGATCCGCCTCCCAAAACGCGCACTCCGCGAGGAACCAGAGGGCCTCGGCGTCGCCCGGATGACGCTCCAGGATTTCCCGGGCGCGCCCCGTTTCGCCGCCGTAGGCGAGAGCGCGGGCGGTCCAGATCTCGGCGCGGCAGGCCGCGGCCGACTCGTCGTAGACCCGGGAGGCGGCGGAGATCCGGCCGAAATTCCCGGCGGCGGATTCGTAGCGGCCGAGCTCGAAGTCGATCCGGCCGGCGAGGAAGTCGCAGGCGCTTTCCCAGTCGGCGCGGAAGGCGCGGGCGGCCCACTCCGCGGCGAGCCGGCCCCGCTGGGCGGCGCGGCGGAGGTCGCCGAGCACGAGGAGGGCGCCGGCCTCGGCGAAGGCCGCGTGGAAGCATTCGAAGGGATCGGGGAGGCTCTCGGCGATCTCGTAGGCGTTGACGAGATAGTCCGCGCCCTCCTGGATCTGGGACTGGGCCAGGGCGCAGAGGCCGAGAAGGCGGTGGGCCCTGGCCTCAGCCCGCGCGGTCCCGAGGCCGTGGAGCTTGATCAGGGCCGGTTTGGCGCGCGCCGCGGCGGCCTGGGGCTTGCCGCGCCCGTAGTCGTCGGAGGCCCGCGCCACGTCCGCCAGGGCGAGGGCGAGGGGCTCCGGCGCGCGCTCCTCGGCCGCCCCCGCCTGGGTTTCCAGGGCATCCAGGCGATAGGCCGCCGCCTCCTCGTCGCCGCCCGCGTAGGCCTCGAGGAAGGGGCCGAGGCCGTCGATCGGCCCGCCGAGCCGCGGCGTCTCGCTCGGCTCCGAAGGGCCGTAAAGAGCGTCGGCGGCGATGCAGTCGAAGAGGAAGCGGAGACCGGGATCTTTTTTCCCGGCGCCGAGCCTGAGGATGTTCCGGTACAGGGCGGCCGAGGGATAGATGCGCCGCGCTGCGTGGAGGGCGAGGAGGCGTTCCACGAAGACGGTCCTGATCGCCGCGCCGCCGTCCGGGGCGACGAGGCCGGCGGAGGCGGCTTCGGGCCGGAGAAGGCGCGGCCGGCCTTCCGCGCTCGCGAGCCCCAGGTCCGAAAGGCCGCCGAAGAGGAGGGGGCGGATCCCGGCGACGAAGCCGGCCGCGGAAAGGAACTCGTCAAGGCGTTCGGCGTCGAGCACTTCCTCGGAGAGGCCGACGGCGACGAGCATTTCGGCGTACTCGGGAGGGTAGAGGGCCAGGGCCGCCTCGGCGAGGCGGTCGGTGGAGATGCGGCGGGAGGGGAACTTCCCCCGTTTTTCGAGGGCCAGGGCGAGAATGAGCCGGAAGGGATCGCCTTCGGCAGCGATTTCGAGCTCGGCGGCAAGCAGTTCCCGGGCGGCGCGGGCGCCGCCTGCCTCGTCCTCCGCCTCGGCCTTCGCGCCGATTTCGGCCGCGGCGTCGATGACAGCCGCCGCGCCGCGGCGCGAGGCCTCCGCGATGGCGGCGGGGGAGGGGGGCGGGGCCGAGAGGAGCCGTTGCCTGAGGCCGGCGAGTCCCGCGGGCCGGGCGGCGGCCGTGCCGAGGGCGACGAGCCCTTCCGCGGCCGGGCTTTCGCCGAAAAGCTCCACGACCAGGGCCAGACTCTCCGTCGGAAAGCGGTCCAAGCCCTCCAGGATGACGATGGCGGGCAGGCCCTCCTCGCGGCGCTCCCGCGCGTAGAGCCTGAGGCGGGCCGCGGCGTAGAGCTTGAGCCGCGTGCGGATCGCACCCGAATAGCCGAGCCGGAAGGGCGAGGCGGCGAGGAAAGCCGCGACCGGCTCGAGCTCTTCGAGGGCTTCCCGCTCGGGGCCCGACAGGAGGGCCAGGGCCGCGGGGCCGGGCCGGGTCGAGAAAGCTTCCAGGAAGGGGCCGAAGGGCGCCGACCAGGTCGCCGTGGCGCGGATCGCGAGGAAGGCCGCCTTGCTCTTGCCGAAAAGAAGGGCAAGGGCGGCTTCGAGATAGCCGCGGGGTGTCCCTCCCGGTCCGATCGCCAGGAGGATGTCGCCGCCCGATTCGCCGGAGCCATGCCTTCCCAGCTCGTCGACGAAGCGGTCCAGCACGGCGGCCTCCAGGGAGGGGGGCTCGTAACCCGAGGGGAGCGCGGCCGCGGCGTAGGGGAAGCCGAGGATCGGCGCGGCTTCGCCGCCACCCTCCGCCTCGATGTAGCCGGCGAAGCGCGAGGCAGCCGAGTCGTCCAGGAAGGCGCCGTCCTTGTCGGTCCGATACCAGCGTCGTTTCAGGGTTTTGTGGAGTTCCTCGGCTTCTTCGCTTCCCGCGCCGATAATAATTGCATGGCCATGGAGCCGCGGGGACAGGGGCGCCAACCTGCCGGCGAGGTTCCTCGCGGTTTCCGCCGCCCGGAGCCGGCAGCAGCCCGAGTCTTCGTCGAAGGCCAGGAAAAAGGATTCCTCCGTCGCGAGGGAGCGGGCGCCGAACACCGTAGCCGTTTCGGCGACGATCCGGGAAAGCTCCGCCGCGAGGGGGGGATCGGCGCGCCGGAGCTGTGCGTGGAAGGGGATTTTTATGAATAAGCCGATCATGGCACTGCCGCCCTTGATTCTATACGCCCGTGAGCGTAGGATTTGACGCGAAAATGTTGGCGCCTTACATAGTGTATCGAGCGCAAAGAGTCTCGACATTACTCCTCACGATTCCCCCCGAGGTCGAGTTCCGCTCCGTGGTGGACAGCTTCGCCGAGGTGGGCTATCCGTCCCTCGCCGCCAAGGCGGACATCGTCTCCTTCGCCCTTCTCGAGCTCGTCTCCAACTCGATGCGCGCCCACCGCGAGCGCGGCATCAGCGAGCCCGTAAAGGTCAGCTTCAGCGCCGCCGGCTCCGAGCTTGACATTTCCGTCCTGGACGCGGGCAGGGGCTTCGATCCGCGCCTCCTGCCCTACGACCTTGACGCCCCGGTGGAAACGGTCGATCTCCTCAGCGACTCCTTCGCCGAGTACCAGCGCCGCTACGGCGGCAGCCGCTTCGGCATGGGGCTCTATGTCGCCAAGAAGACCTTTCCCCGCTTTACGCTTTCCTTTGTCGACCGCGCGGACCGGCCCTGTCCCTGGTTTTCGGGCCTCGTGAAGGGCACGCGCATCGACCTCGGCCTCCCCATCGTCGAATCCGGCTCCGCGCCCTTTGTCGAAGCCCGCGGCGAAGCGGCGGAGCCGGCCGGCGAGGTCGAGGAGCTGCTACCCCTCGAGGAGGTCGGGAAATGAGCGACGAACGCCGCGGCGACTGCCGCGACCGGAGTTTCGCCCGAGTGCTGCTCCGTTTCCGCGGCCGGATCGGCTATGTCGCCGACGTGAGCGGCGGCGGTTTCCGGGGGCTCTTCCCCGAGGACTTCGAACTGGAGGCGGGGGGGCCGATCGAGCTCGAACTCGGCTTCGAGGAGCTCGGGATAGACATTTTCTCCCTGTCCGCCCTCGTGAAATGGATCCGCCGGGACGAAGGGGCCCTTGAGGCGGGCTTCGAGCTCGCCTCGGCCGAGCCGAGGAGTCTCGAGCTTTTCAACCGCATCAGGACGTATTATTCCAATCCCCTTCCCTGAATAAACTTGACGCCCGCTTTTTCCGGATGCTACACTTGCGCCGGTCGAGGGCGGCCTTTTCCGCCGGCGCGTCCCTTCGCGCCAGCCCGCCCCCGAGCGTGCGCATAGCCGCATCGTTCACCCGCGAAGAGGATCGCTAATGGATTCGGTCAGCATCGCACAGGCACTGAGCGGCCCGCTTCTCGTCAAGCTCGTCCTCGCGCCCGTTCTCGGCGCGGTATTCCTCTATCTCCGGCGCCGCGAGACCGAGGGCCTGATGACGGGGTATGTCTTCGTCACGCTCTTCCTCGCCTTCCGCGACATCCTGTTCGCCTTCCTGCCCATCCCCGACCTCTACCGCATCTCCGATCTCCTCCTCTTCGGCTTCCTGTGCCGCGTCGCGACCTCCTCCTTTTCCCGCGGTCCCGGGCTCTGGGCCGTCCTGGCGGTCGATTTCTTCGCCGCCCTCCTTTTGGGCCTCAAGGCCCTCTTCGGCTTCGCTCCCGGCCTGCCCTCCGAGGTCCTGCGCTTCGTCGCGGTCGTGCCCGTCGTCGCGGCCGCCGTCCTGCCCTCGATCCGCAAGGACGAGACCGAGACGCCTTCGCGCGTGCTCGCCCTGGGCTTCAGGATCCCCTTCACCGTCGGATCCATCGCCTACCTCGTCGTCGGCGCCTTCCTCGGCGCCGATTCGCCGATCTTCCATTACGCCGCCGTGCCCCTTTTCTACGGCCTCATCCTCGCCATCGGCTTCGTTTTCATGAGCATCCTCCTCAAGGAGCTCGTCCAGGCGGTCGGCTACTACGAGGAATCCATCGACAGCCTCTACGAGCTCCTCCTCTCCGCCGGCACCGCGGTGAAGGCCGAATTCTCCATCCAGGAAGTCCTGGACAGCATGGCGGCGGTCTTCACCGAAAAGGCCGGAGCCGACGGCGGCGCCATCCTCCTCACCGAGGAATTCGAGGAGGCGGTCTCCGTGCGCGCCGTGCACGGCAGCTTCCCGCCGCCCTTCAAGCTGCCCGAGAGCCTGCCCCGCGCGGAGGAGCGCGTCGTCGATTTCGTCCGCCACGCCCGCTTCAAGCTCGGCGAGGGACTCCTCGGCGAGGTCGCCCAGACGGGCAAGCAGCTCTTCATCGCGGACGCGGCCCTCGATCCTCGGGTGGCCCGCAACGGCGAGGAGCCTTGGCTCCGCCTGACCTCCTTCATCGCCGCGCCCCTCATCGTCCGCGACCGCATCATCGGCGCCCTCGCCCTGTCCAAGTCGGGCGGCGAGCCCTTCGACGAGCGCGATTTCGACCGCGCCAAGCTGCTCGCGAATTTCGGCTCCATCGCCGTCGCCAACTCCTTCTCCTTCCTCGAGGCCGCGGAACGGAGCGACATCGAGCGCGAGGCCGCGATCGCCGAGGGCGTCCAGAAGACCATCGTTCCCAAAAAGCTCGCCGACCTCGGCGCCTTCAGCTTCGGCGTCTTCACCACGCCCGCCCGCGGCGTCTGCTCCGACTACTACGACGTCATCCAGACGCGGGCCGACCGCGCCGTGCTGGCGGTCGGCGACGTGGCCGGCAAGGGCGTGGCCGCGGGCATCGTCATGGCGATGATCCGTTCCATCCTCCACCTCATCACGAATTCCGCCAAGGACACGGCGACCCTCCTTTCCTGGGTGAACCGGGGCATCTCCGGCAAGGTCGACCTGGACCACTTCGCGACCCTCTCCCTCGTGGCGGTGGACGCGACGACCGGCGAGGCGGAGTTCGCCAACGCGGCGCACCAGCCCCTGCTCATCTACAGGAAGGACTCGGACGCCATCGAGACCGTGGACATCAAGAGCATTCCGATCGGCGTCGAGCGCGCCACCGAGTACTCGGCCAAGCGCCTGCGCATCCGTCCCGGCGACGTCCTCGTGATGTACACCGACGGCATCGTCGAGGCGATGAACGAGCAGGGCAGGCAATTCGGCCGCAAGAACCTCGGCAACGCCATCCTGCGCAGCCGGGACCTCCCGGCCAGGGAAATAGCCGAGGCCATCCGCGACGACGTCGCGGAGTTCTCCGGCAGGTCGCGGCAGCACGACGACCAAACCGTACTGGTACTGAAGGCGAAGCCATGAGAGGAGAGGAGCCGTAAGCCCATGGAATTGAAGATACGAAAGAGCGGCGAGAACTACATCATCGACGTCAACGGGGAGATGGACCTCTACAACTCCTACCGTCTCAAGGAACTCGTGATGAAGATGCTCGAAAAGAAGGTCGAACGCTTCATCATCAACCTCGAGAACGTCGACTACATCGACTCGAGCGGGATCGGCGCGCTCATCTACATCTGCTCGACGATCAAGAAGATGAACCTCAAGCTGGTGATCACGAACATCCACGGTTCGGTCAAGAAAGTCATCGAGCTCACGAAGCTCATGGGCTACTTCCCGATCACCCAGACCATCGAGGAAGCGCTCCAGCGCATGGAGGCCTGAGTCCCATGACGAACGAGAACCTAGTCAACGGCATCCTCGAAATCCGCGTCGACGAGAACTCCCCCCTCTTCGACAAGACGGGCATGCTCCACAAGGAATTCCCCTCCGATTTCCGGCAGATCCGCTACTTCACCCTCCTCATCGTGCAGAGCGCCCCGCCGGACATCAAGGAGATCAACCTCCTCGAGCAGCAGATCAGCGAGATCATCAAGAACGCCGTCAAGCACGGCAACAAGTGCGACGTCGAGAAGAAGGTGCGGGTTTGGTATTCCTTCAGCCCCGAGCACGCCCATCTCGTCGTCGAGGACGAGGGCGAGGGCTTCCGCGACCTCGAGAAGTGGAACGAGTTCAACCGCCGCCGCCAATCCTGCCTGGATTCCGGCGACTACGAGAAGCTCGCCGACTTCGTCTCCTTCCGGACCATCAAGAGCGACGACAACGACGGAGGCAACGCCCTCTTCGCCGCCCTCGAGTACTGGAACGGAGGCTTCGTCTTCAACCAGAAGCGGAACTGCATCGCGATGCTGAAGCGCTTCCCCAAGCGTCGCCTCGGTGTCTCTGTCGAGGGCGAGAGCTGAGGAAACTGCCCCAAAGATTGTTGCGATTCAATCAGAAGTATTGACGGCGAGCGTAAAGGGGGGATGAACGATTTCATCCCCCCTTTTTGTCCGAATCCAGGTTGTGAGCACCATCGGCAAGCTTCCGGCTTCCGCTACCAAGCCTTCGTTCCCTGGGGTTTTTACACGACGAGGGCCTTCGGCCTCGTGCCGCGCTTCCGCTGTACCGCCTGCCGCAAGACCTTCTCGAGCCAGACCTTCAGTGTCGACTACTACGCCA
>JAEUJG010000242.1 GCA_016794765.1 Spirochaetaceae bacterium
CTCGGGCGTCGCGCGGGCCTCCTCCCTCGCCGAGGCCTACGAACGCGCCTATCTCGCCGATCGCGTCGCGGCCTTCGGCGGCGCCGTCGTCCTCAACCGACCCCTCGACCGCGACACCGCGATCCGCGTCGCATCCTCCTATTGCGAGGTTGTGGCGGCCCCGGATTTCGAGGAGGGCGCCTTCGCCGAGCTCGAAAGGAAGAAAAACCTCCGCGTCATGCGCATTCCGGAGATGGCCCGCCTCGAGCGTTGGGCCCCGGCGCGCGTCCTGGATTGGAAGGCCCTGCTCGACGGCTCGCTCGTCGTGCAGACCTCCTTCTCTTCCCGCGTCCTCTCCCGCGCCGACTTCCTTCCGGCCGAGTGCGGGCGACAGGGACAGGTCTACCGCGTGGCGCGGGAGCCGAGCGAGGCCGAATGGGACGACATGCTCTTCGGCTGGCTCGTGGAGACCGGCGTCACCTCCAACTCGGTGATCTACGTGAAGGACGGCGTCACCGTGGGCATCGGCACCGGCGAGCAGGACCGCGTCGGCGTCGCGGAGATCGCCCGCGACAAGGCCTATCGCAAGCTCGAGGATCGACTCCTTTGGGAGCGGAGCGGCAAGGGCTGGAACGAATCGACCGACGAGGCGGCGAAAGCGGCCGTCCGCGAAGAGGTCGCCGAGCTGCGCGGCGGCCTCGACGGCGCCGTCATGATCTCCGACGCCTTCTTCCCCTTCCGTGACGGCATCGAGGTCGGCCTTCGCGAGAGGGTCGCGGCCGTCGTCCAGCCCGGCGGATCCCTGCGCGATTTCGAATCGATCGAGGCCTGCAACGACTATGGAGCCGCGATGAAATTCACCGGCCAGCGCTGCTTCAAGCATTGAGGGCCGCCGCGCGTTCCGGTCGCGTACCCGCGAATTCCACTTTACCCGTCTCGGTTAATTCCGTATTATTGGCACGATACTCGCGCCCGGCGTCTTCGCCCTCACGGGGAGGACCATATATGCCAGCGGCGGTGAATGGAGGTTCGTATGGGTGATCTTGAGCCGGTCGGCGGCAAGGAAGTTTCGAGCGCCGGGGTGCGCGGCATCGGCGCTACGGTGGGCGGCCTCGCCCTTTTCTTCCTTCGTGGGCTTTCGACCGCCTTCGGCGGCATACTCGGAGTCGGTCTCGGCGCGGTTTCCTTCGTGATCGGCGCCTCCAGCGTCAAATCCCCTTCCAAGGCCGACAAGATCGGCGGCACCGTCGCCATGGGCGCCGGGCTGGTCTTGGCCTTGCCGGGCTTGGCCAAGCTGCTCGGCGGCATCCCCGTCGTCGGGGGCATCCTCGGCCTGGCCGCGGGATTTTCCGGCTTCGTCATCGGCGCGGGCGCCCTCGGCCTCGTCGGCTATGGCATCTACAACATCGTGAAGTTCGCCAGGGGCATCCGCTCCCACCGGGGCTGAACGGTATCTGATTTCGGCGCCCGGTTGAAGGCGCGGCCGACCTCGGGTTAGACTGGCCGCCAATGCCTATGCAGTACTTCATCGAGACCTACGGTTGCCAAATGAACAAGGCCGAGTCGGCCGCCCTCGAGATCATCTTCCGCGAGCGCGGCTGGACCTGCGCCGCCGATCCCGAGGACGCCGCCCTCGTCCTCATCAATACCTGCTCGGTCCGCATCACCGCGGAAAACCGCGCCTGGGGCCGCATCGACCACTACGCCTCCAGGAAGCGCGAACGGGCGGCCGGCGGGCGCCCCCTCGCCCTGGTCGTCACCGGCTGCATGGCCGAGCGAATGAAGCGGGAAATCAAGGGGCGCCAACCCGCCGTCGACTACGTCGTGGGCACCTTCCAGAAGCAGGCCTTCGGCCTCGTGCTGGACGCGGTCGAGTCCGGTCGGCATCTCGGGGACATCGACGAGAGTCCCGCCTTCGTCTTCGCCAAGTCCTATTACGAACCGGGTTCCTTCCGCTCCTTCCTGCCCATCATGCACGGCTGCGACAACTTCTGCACCTACTGCATCGTACCGCACATCCGAGGCCGCGAGATCTCGCGGAATCCCTCCGACATTCTCGCCGAGCTCGAAGCCCTCGAAGACTCGGGCGTCCGCGAGGTGACGCTCCTCGGCCAGAACGTCAACTCCTACCGGCATCGGGACGAGGCCACGGGGACAGAGCTCGATTTTCCCGCACTGCTCCGCCTGATCGCCTCCCGCCTGCGGGAACGCGGCAGGGCCGGGGTGCGCTGGATCCGCTTCATGACGAGCCATCCCAAGGACCTGTCCGACGAGGCGATCCGCGCCATCGCGGAGGAAGAAGTCTATTGCCGGCACATCCATCTGCCCGTCCAGTCGGGTTCCGACGCGATGCTCCGCGCGATGAACCGCAAGTACACGCGGGACGGCTATCTGGCCCTGGTGGACCGCATGAAAAAGGACTTGCCGGGCGTCTCCCTGTCCACCGACCTGATCGTGGGCTTTCCCGGCGAGTCGGAAGAGGACCTCGAGGCCACCCTCGACCTCATGCGCGGCGTCGAGTACAGCTACGCGTACATGTATCATTTCAATCCCCGCGAGGGGACGCCCGCGGCCTCGATGGAGGGCCGCGTGCCGGAGAAGGTCAAGAAGGAGCGCCTGGCGCGCGTGATCGCCCTGCAACAGGAGACGACGCGCCGGCTCATGGAGGCGCGGATCGGCGTCGTGGAGGAGGTTCTCGTGGAGGGGCCTTCCCGCCGCAAGAAAACGGAGGTACTCGGCCGGACCCAGCGCGACGAGATGGTCGTCTTCCCGGCCCCCGCCGGACGGATCGGCGATTTCGCCCGCGTCCGGCTCCTGTCCCTCTCGGGCAACACCTTCAAGGGCGAGGAGATCCTCTCGTGAGAGCCGGGCGGCGTACGGCGAACGAGCCTCGTTCGGTCTTTCTCTTCCTTGCCCTGTTCTCCTGCCTGTTCGCCTTGTTCGCCGCCAAGGACCTTGCCGCCGCCCCCGTCGCGCCCGTCGGCGCTCCGCCGGCGGCGCCGCTTCCCGCCGTCCCGGCGCCGCCCTCCGCGGTCCAGGTCCCGTCCCCGGCCGCAACGCCCTCCGCCCCCGCGGCCTCAGCGCCGCCCGCTTCCGCGAACCTGGAAGCGTTCCGGGCCGAACTTCGCGCCGCGCTTTCCCGTAGGGATTTTCCCGCCCTGCTGGCCGCGCGCGCGGAAGCCCTGTCCCCCGCCGACGCCGCTGCCCTCCTCAGGGAGTTCGCCCCGCTCGCCGGCGATCCGGCCTCCTCCAAGGCCCTTCTCCTTCGCGGCGCGGAGCTTCACCTTCTCCTCGGCAAGCCGGCGGAGGCCGCCGCGCTCTTCGAGGCCGCCGCCTTCAAGCCAGGCTTGCCCAGGGACAGCCTCCTCCTCCTCAGGACGGCGCGGATGCGTCTTGCCGCGGGAGAGGCCGAACGCGCCGCCGCGATGGCCGATATCATCCTCAAGGAAGGGCCCGTCGAGGCGGTCGCCCTACAGGCGCGGCTCGTCCTCGCCTGGTCGGCCCTCCTCGGCGGCGATCCGGCCTCCGCCTCGGCGACGGCCCAAGCCCTGCTCTCCGATGGAGGCTTGCTCGCGGCTTCCGGGGCGCGGGGTTCCCCGGCCCGGCGGGAAGCCCTCTTTGTCGCCTGGGCCGCGGCTCCGGCCGCCCAGGCCGGAGAGAGGGCCAAAGTCCTCGCCGCCGAATTTCCCGACAGCCCGGAGGCGCTCATCGCGAAGGGCGAGTCCGCGGCGCTGTCCCTGGCGCCCCTGCCGCATTGGTTCCTGACCGGGCTTCTCGCCAAGACGCCTGCCACCCGACCGAGCCCCGGCTCGGCGGTGCCCGGCTTCGTTCCGCCGGCAACCGCGCCTGCGGCAACGCCGGCTCCGCCTCAAGCAGTCGTCGCGGTGCCCCAATCGCTCGCCGCTTCCCCAAGTCCCGCCGCTTCCCCGTCCGCGGCCGCGCCCGGAGCGGTGACCCCCTCCCCATCCGGGACCGTCTCGGCCGCCGAGCCCACCGCACCGGCGATCAAGCGCTTCCAGGTTGGTGTTTTTTCAAAATCCGACAACGCGGCCCGGCTCGTCGCCGAATTGGCCGCCAAGGGCTTTTCCGCGAAGAGCGAAAAGCGTGTTTCGGGAGGAAAGGAATTGCTGGTGGTGGTCGTCGACGGCCTCTTGCGGCCGGCGAAGGGCGGAGAAGCCGACAAC
This sequence comes from Spirochaetaceae bacterium, assembly GCA_016794765.1. GTDB lineage: Bacteria > Spirochaetota > Spirochaetia > Treponematales > Rectinemataceae > JAEUJG01. Next base: position 4,164 of record JAEUJG010000242.1, read on the forward strand.
CTGTTGCTTCGGCTGAAAGACGCCGGCTACGAGGCCTATCCGCTCTTCTAGGACTTTTTTTGGGGGGGGACAGGGCTCGGGTCGCGCCGCCACGCCGCCCGGATGCCGCTTGCCGCTTTTGGGGAGCGCCCCTTGGCCTGACCGGTTCTAGCCTTCGATCCTTTGTTCGAGGAC
>JAEUJG010000426.1 GCA_016794765.1 Spirochaetaceae bacterium
GCGGACCAGGGCCTCGAGGCCGGCGGTCTTGCCGGTGGCGAGGCGGACCTGGGGCTGGTAGCGCACGAGGAGGGACCGCGATTCGACGTCGCGCCGGAGTTCGCTTTCGACGGAGAGCCGGCGGGCCACCTTCTCGTTGAGCTCCGCGGTGAAGAGGCGATAGGTGTTCCTGCCCTCCTCCTTGGCGCGGTACATCGCGGCGTCGGCGTTGCGCAACAGGGTCTCGGCGTCGGCGCCGTCCTCCGGGAAGATGGCGATGCCCACGCTCGCGCCGACCCTGACGCTCTTGCCGTCGATCTCGACCGGCCGTCCGAGGGACTTGATGACGCGGAGCGCGACGTCGGCGGGGATCCTGCCGTCCGCCACCTCCTCGAGGAGGATGACGAACTCGTCGCCGCCGAGCCTGGCGATCGTGTCCTCGCCGCGGGCCACGCGCGAGAGGCGGCGCGCCGTCTCCTTGAGGAGCTCGTCGCCGGCCGCGTGGCCGAGGCAGTCGTTGACCACCTTGAAGCGGTCGAGATCGAGGAAGACGATGGCCGCCGCGAGGCCGCGCCGCTTGGCGCGCTCGATGGCGCTCGTGACCCGGTCGGAGAGGAGGTGGCGGTTCGGCAGGCCGGTAAGCTCGTCGTGGAAGGCCTGGTAGCGGATGATCTCCTCCTGCCGCTTGGACTCGCTGATGTCGTGGAGGACGCCGACGTAGCGCGTCGTCTCGCCCCCCGGCCCCTTGAGCGCGCTGATGGAGATCCAGATCGGGTATTCCTCGCCCGAGGGCCGCTTGTTCCAGAGTTCGCCGGACCATGCCCCGTCGCGCGTCAGGCGTTCCCAGAGGGTGCGGTAGAATTCGGGACCCTGGCGGCCGCCGCGCATGATGCGCGGATTGCGGCCGACCGCGAGCTCCGGGGCGATGCCGGTGATGCGCTCGAAGGCGGGATTCACGGCCAGGATCCGCGCGTCGGCGTTGGTGACGAGGATGCCCTCCCGCGCGTGCGAGAAGATCTCGCCCATGAGCCTGAGCTCGTCGTTGGCGCGGAGGAGCTCCTCCGTGCGCTCGGCGACGCGCTCCTCGAGGCCGTGGTTCGCCGCGGCGAGCCGGTCCAGGAGGTTGTTGAAGGACTCGGCGAGTTCGCCTATCTCGTCGTCGCGACCCGCTGGAAGCCGCTCGGAGAAATCCTTCCTTCCGGCGAGCTCGCGCGCCCGCGCGGAAAGCCGGATCACGGGCAGGGCCGCGCCGCGCTGCATCACGAGGAAGAGGGCAGCCAGGAGCACGAGTCCCACGGTCGTCGTGACGGCCAGGACGGCCCGGATGATGCCCGCTCCCTCGGCGATCACGCGCTTTTCGTGCCGGAGGACGATGGCGCCCGCGAAGCCGCCGGCGATTCCCGGGATGGGGGCGATGACGCGGAAGTCCGCCCCCTGGTCCGCGAGGATCGGTTCGAGACCCTTGACGCCGGTCGGCACCGCGCCTTCCGCCGCCTGGAAGTCGAGCTCCACGCGGAGGAGGGCGGAGAGGCGCTCCGCGTCCTTCTCCCCGTAGAAGCGGCCGAAGACCATCCTCCCCCGCGCCGGGCCTTCCCCGCTCGAGTCC
>JAEUJG010000562.1 GCA_016794765.1 Spirochaetaceae bacterium
GTCGTCGCCACGCTCGGCGACTCCTCCAGCCTCCAGGTCGGCGACTGGGCCATCGCCATCGGCAATCCCTTCGGATTCGTCTCGTCGGTGACCATCGGCGTCATCAGCGCCCTCGGCCGCTCCCAGGGGCCCGACGGCAACATCTCCGACTTCATCCAGACCGACGCCTCGATCAACCGGGGCAATTCCGGCGGCGCCCTCGTGAACATCCGCGGCGAAGTGGTCGGCATCAACACCTGGATCGCCTCGCCGACGGGAGGCAGCATCGGCCTCGGCTTCGCCATCCCCATCAACAACGCGAAGAAGGCGATAGACGACTTCATCACCCGCGGCAAGGTCGAGTACGGTTGGCTCGGCGTCTCCCTGCGCGGCCTGGACAAGGCCAACGCCGAGGAACTCGGCCTGCCGGATTCCAAGGGAGCCTTCGTGGCCCACGTCTTCAACGGCAGCCCGGCCGACAAGGCGGGCATCCTTCCCGGCGACGTCATCGTCGAAGCCAACGGCTCCGCGGTGAAGAGCCAGGACCAGGTCGTGCGCACGGTGGGCGACCTGGCGGCGGGCAAGACCGCTCCCTTCTCGGTCTACCGCGACGGCAAGCGCCTCGAGCTCAAGGTCCTGATCGAAGCCCGCAAGGATTCCGTCGCTTCCAACGACGGCAACCTCTTCCCCGGCCTCGACGTCGTCTCCCTCGACTCTCCCGAGATCGACAAGGACAAGTTGCCCAAGGGCGCCAAGGGCGTGGCGGTCGCCAACGTCTTCCCGAAGTCGCCCGCCGCCACCATCGGCGTCAAGCCCGGCGACATCGTCACCGCGGTCAACGAGAAGCCCGTGTCCACGCTCCGCGAGTTCTACCGCCTGCTCAACGACAAGCAGGCCAAGAAGCTTGCCTTCACCCTGCTTCGCGACGGACAGGAAGTCTCGACGCTTGCATACGTGAAGAAGTGACGCTATAGTCTTCCTTGAGGCAGCCGTCGGAAAACAAGGCCTTTTTCGGCGGCTGTTTCCATTGACGCGGCGGCGCCGGCCTCTTGGGTCGACGCCGCGGCGAGCGATGGGCCATACAGCCCGAAAAGGGCGGCCCAAGGAAGAGCGAGGTTACCGTGTCCACCGTTCGCAAGGAATTCGTGCCCTATAACGTCGTCCGCAACAACGCCCTCAAGATGGCGCACCGGATCCACCAGGAAGGCTTCGTGCCCGACGTGATCTACGTCTCCCTCCGGGGGGGCGCCTACATCGGCAACGTCATCAGCGAGTACTTCAAGATCGTCCGCAAGGACTCCCGTCCCATCTTTTACGCGGCGGTCGTGGCCCGCTCCTACGCGGACATCAACCAGCGCGAACAGGTGCGCGTCGACGGCTGGACCTACAGCCCCGAGTACCTGCGCAACGGCGACAAGGTCCTCCTCGTCGACGACATCTACGACTCCGGCCGCACCGTGAACCACCTTACCGAGATCATCCTCGAAAAGGGGCTTCCCCGCCGGGACGTCAAGGTGGCGGTGCACGACTTCAAGGTCTGCGAATACCGCGACGACCGCCTCCCCATCGTGCCGGATTACTGGTGCCGCCGCCACGTCATCACTCGGCCCGAGGACGAGGTCTGGATCCACTACATGAGCCACGAACTCGTCGGTCTTTCCGAGGAGGAGCTCAGGACCCACTACTATCCCGAGGATCCCGAACTCCAGGAAATCCTCCGCGTCCTCAAGAAGTAGGCCCATGAGAACGAGCCCGCGAGCCGGAGCGATTTCTCCCGTCTTCGCCCTCGCGGCGCTCCTTGCCCTCGTTCCCGCGTGGGCGCCCTTCGCCGCCGCCCAGAGCCCTCCCGTTCCGGCGGTGCAGGCGGCGGGAGCGCCTCCCGCGCTTTCGCCCTCGGCCATCGCCGCGGTCCGCTTCCCCGCCTATTCCCCGGAAGGGGCCCCCGCCGTTTCCCCCGTCGATTTCGACATCCGCCCGCCCGCCCTCGCCGCCGCGGAATACGCCTATTTCCGTTTCGATCCGGCCGGCGCCTGGATACCCTTCGACCGCCCCTTGCGGCTGTCCGCCGCCCCCGGCGAAGAGCGCGCCTTCAGGCTCGAGACCCGGGTCGAAGGCCCCGCGGGCGCCCGCGACGCCTCGTTCGGCTATCGCGTCGACAAGCGCCCCCCGCAGCCACCCCGAGCCTCCCCCGATCCGGGCCTGTACCGCTCCCCCCTTCTCGTACTCCTCGCCGCCGAGGAAGGCGCCCGCCTGCGCTACGCCCTTCTCGACCAGGGAACGGCCAATCCCGTCTTCTACCTTTACGATCCCGCCCGCCCGCCCCGCCTGGAACCCCCGGCCAAGGGAAGCGCGACGCGCGTCCTCGTCGCCTATGCCGAGGACTCCGCCGGCAACCGCGGCGCCGTCCGGAGCTTCACCTATCGCCTGGCGGAACGAGCTCTCGCCTTCGATCCGCCGCCGCCCGCCGCGCCCGCGCCGGCTCCGGTGGTCGACGCCCTCGCCGCGCTCGGCGAAGCGGAGATCCAGGCCGGATCCGGGCGGACGAGCCTCATTCTCCGCGCCCCGGAGGGGCTCTCACTCTTCGCCGCGGTCGATCCGCCGGATCCGCTGGCGCCGGAGGCCTACGCCGCCCTTCCCTTTGTCGATGGCGCCTATCGCCTCGAGATGGCGGTGCCCTACGGCTTCGCGACCTCGGCGAAGGTCCACCTCGCCCTTGCCGAGGAGGGTGTCCTCAAGGTCCGGGCCGCCGCCGTCGAGCTCGCGATGGCCAACGCGGCCCAGCCGTACGCTCCCCCTCCCGCGCCGGGCGAGCCCTATCTCGTCCCCGGCGCTCCGGGCGGGCCGAGCTTCCTCTGCTTCCCGAACTACCCGGCCGATCTCTATGTGTCCCTCTCGCCGCACGCCGCGCCCGGCGCCGCGTCCTCCTCCACGCCGGCCGTCCGCGCCGCCTTCGAGCCCTATCGCGCGCCCCTCGTCCTCGCGGCCGGAACGGGCAGCGTCGAGCTCCGGTATTACGGCCTCGGTCCCGGCGGGCGGACGGAAACCCGTTCCCGCGTTTTCCCGCGGGCACCGGCGCTCCCCGAGCCGCGTCCCGTCGGCGTCTCCGACGGGGCTCTTCTGAGCGCCGCGGCGCGGCTCAAGGCCTCGGGGCCCGGCGTCCTTCGGTACGAGCTCGGGCGCGACGGCGCCCAACCCAAGGAACCCGGCGCCTCCTCGCCGGAGCTTGCCGGCGAACTTCTGGTGGATTGTCCGGCGGGTGAGGATCACGGCTTCACCCTCCGCTCCCGCGCTTTTTCCGGCGACCAACCGGAAGCGGCCGCGGGGGAGGGCGGGATCCTTTCCTTCAGGATCGACCGCCGCCCTCCCGAGGCTCCTCGCCTCCTGGAGGCCCCTCCGAGCCATGCCTCCGAATCGGTGGGTATAAGCCTCGAAGCGGGAGAGGGGCTCATCTTCGCCTCCATCTCCGAAGACGGCGCGGAAGGCCCCTTCCTTCCCGTTTCCGCCCCCATCGTCCTCTCCGGATCCCTGGAGAGGCCCGTCAGCTATCGCGTCAGGGCCTACGCCCGGGATGAGGCCGGCAACGCGTCTTCCCGCCTCGAGACGGAACCCATCATCGTCGATCGGGCGACCCTCTACGTCGAAGCCGGGGCCCCTGAGGGCGGCGACGGGACGCCCGAACGTCCCCTCTCCAGCCTGGAAGCGGCGATCCGCGCCGCCGGGACCCAAGGGCGGCGCCTCCTCCTCCTCCGCGGGAATTTCGCCCTCGCCGCTCCCTTGCGGCTCCACGAACCGCTCGAGATCCGCGGCGGGCATGGAGCGGACTGGACGCGGGTCCCAGGCTTGCGCTCGCGGATCCAGCTCCCCGCCGCTCCCGCCGGCGCGTCCCAGGCCTCGCTGACCGTCCAGGGCGATTCCCTCAGGCTGTCTTCGCTCGAGCTTGTCCGCACCGGCGGGATCGGCCTTCCGGCCGCGGCGGGCAAGGAGAGCTCGGCCACGATGCTCGCCCTCGAGGGAGCGACGCTCCGCCTGGAGGACTGCCTGCTTGAGGGCGCCACGAAGGGCGACCTGCGCCTCCTCTTCCTCGATTACTCGCGCCTCGAGGCGCTGGGCTGCGAATTCTCCCTCCTTGACGCCAGGGCGGGCATCGCGATCGCCGGCAGGGGCGGCGCCATCGCGCTGTCTTCGTCCTTAATCCACGGCGACGCGGAGGTCGGCTACTTCACCGCGATCGACCTTGAGGGCGGCTATCTCGCCGCGAACGATTCCCGTTTCGCCGGAAGGGCGGAACTCGGCGCCAGCCTCCTGTCCCTCCGCTCCGTCCGACTCGAGGCCGCGCGTTGCCTCCTCGAGGCCAAGGGAGGCGACGGCTTCCTCAGGCTCGGCCGCTTCGAGTCGGTCTCCGGCTACCTGGCGAGTTGCCGCGCCGTCGTCGATTGGTCGGGCGACGCCGTGTTGTTCGAGACCGTGGGCTTTGGCCCCGCCTTCGTCCATGCGAGCGTCACGGCCTCAGGCGGCCGCTTCCGCTTCTTCGACGCGACGGGAAGCGCGCCCGTCGTGAGGAATTCCCTCCTCGCGGCCCCAGCGTTTTCGGGTTCGACCCTCCTTCGCTCCAGCGCGGCGCCCCTGCCGGGGGACCTGGCGGCCAACGCCCTGTCCGGCTTCGACAGCTTGGTCCAAGGCGCCCTCGAGCTCAAGTCCCTGAAGTCGCTCAACGCCTTCAACGCGGTATCCCTCGCCTTCGCGCGGAAGCCGAATCTCGAGGAATCGCCCGAACGGAGCTACGCCGCGGCGATGAAGGGACTGCCGCGCCTCTCGTCCTCCTCCGCCTGCCTGGGCGCCGGTCTTCCCCTGGCCGTCGCCGCCGGCAACCAGGCGGCCGCGACCCTGGCCCGCGGTCCGGGCGCCCTCCCCGGGGTGGAAGCGCCTCCCTCGACGCCCCTTCTCATCGCCTTGGCCCGCGACTTCAACGGCGCGGCCCGACCGGACGGAAAGAGCGGCGATCCCGACATCGGCGCGGACGAGCTTTCCGAATAAGCGCGGTATATTTAACCTCGATGCGAACCACATCCCTCAGAGTGTGCCTAAGCTCCTTCCTGCTGGCCGGGGGCGTTTGTCTGGTCGCCGCCGCTCCGGCCGCCGCGCAGTCGGCGGCTCCGGCCGCGGCTCCCCTGGCCTTCGCCGGCCTGCTTTCCGAGGCGAACGCCAAGAAGGCCCGGGGCCTCCTCTCCGAGCTCGACGCCGCCCGCAAGGGGATCGCGGCCCGAATGGACGCCGCCCGCGCCGCCCTGGCCAAGGCCGAGCAGGAAGCGCTCGTCGCGCGGGCCGTCGCGCGGGCCCGTCCCGAAGCGGCCACCGCCCTCGCTCCCGATTCATCCTACCGAGGAACGGAGGCCGCGGAGGCGGCGTATGCGGCGGCACGATCCGCCTCGCTCGCCGCCGCCCGCGCCCTTGTGGAAGGAAGCGCCTTTGCCGAAGGAAAGAGCGTCGCCGATTTGGAAAAAGCCGCGGCCGCCAAGGCCGCCGAACTCGGCAAGCTCCTTCGAGGAGCCGGCCTTGGCGACAAGGGGACGGCGGCGGTGGAAAAAGAGCTTCTGCCCCGCCTGGCTTCCTTCGCCGAACTCTTCCCGGAGGCTTTCGAAGTCGGCGCCCTCTTGAAGAAATCGGGCGTCGAAGGCAAGGGCCTGTGGCTCGCCGCCCTTTCGCGCCTCGACGCCCGAAGCGCGGCCGCCTTTCTCGTGGAATCCCGCGCCGAAGCCTTGAAGCGCGCCCCCGCGGCGGCGGCGACGCTCGACCGCCTGGCCGCCGTCTTGGAAGCCGAGGCCCTCTGGCGCCGCGCCGCGCCGATCGCCCTTCACGCCGCCGCTGGCGATCCGGAAGGCCGCCTCGCCGCCTCGGTCCAGTCCTTCGCCGCCCTCGGTGAAGAGCGCGCCGCCGCCCTCCTCGCGGCCGCCGAGCGGGGACCTTGGCGGCTCGGCGGCCTGGGCAAGGGCACCAGCCTCCCCACCGGAGGGGAAGGGCCCGCCCGCCGTCTCGCGCGCCTCGCGGCCGCCCTGTCCGAACCGCGGCGGCGGAGTCT
>JAEUJG010000587.1 GCA_016794765.1 Spirochaetaceae bacterium
TACGCGAGCGATCTCAGAATTGGGGTGAACGCCCTGTTCGACACCTTCGAGAACCGGGAGAGCGAGGGCATCTACATGGGCGGCCCGACGCACGCGTGCATGGATCCAACCGCCGACTTCAGCAGCGGCAACGTGCACCCGCTCGATTCGGGTCACGCAAAGATCGGCGCCATCCAAGCCGGGAACGTGATGCGAACCGCCGCTTGATGCGGGCGCTGAGAAGGAGCCACGATGTCCCCTCCCGACGACACGGCCAGTCGCCGCCGCGGCGCCGCGATCCACCCCATTCGCCAGCCGTCACCGCTCCAACTCGAGGAGGTGCCCGGGTTCCTCGAGAACCAGGTCATCCCGAAGCTCGAGGCCATCGGCACCGACGCGATGGGCGCGCGAGAGAACGCGCGGCATGCCGCCGCTGGCGCGTGGGCGGCGAACGCTCGCGCGGGCGAGCTGGAGGTCAAGCTGGAGAACCTGCGCACCGAGATGCGCACCGGCTTCGAGGCTCTCCGCAAGGCCATCATCGAGGCCGGCCGCCAGGGCCGCGAGCGCGACGCGGAGATCGAGAAGCGCGCCGCGGCCGCGAGCACCAAGGCGAGCGGCGTCCGCACCGCGCTCCAGTCCTACCAGGACCTCGAAGCCGAGCGCCGCAAGGCCGAGGAGCTGGCGCGCGCCCTCGAAGCGGAGCGCGACCGGAAGCGCGACGACGATCTCGCCGCGCTGAAACGCTCTCAGGACGAGACGCGTGCGCTCATCGCCGCCCGCGAGGCCTCGTACCTCAGGGCCGCCGAGCAAGGCGCCGCCGAGGCCCAGGAGCGCGCGGACAAGCTCTCGCTGAAGGGGGCGTTCGGGTCGGCCGGCGCGACGCAGATCGTCACCACCATCATCGCCGCCATGCAGGGGCAGGCGCTCACCTACGCGATCGGGATCGGCCTGGGCTTCGGCCTCTTCGTCGTCCTCTTCGCGCTCCTCGTTCGTCACTTCCGAAAGGCATCGAAATGAACCTCGTCCAATACGTCCCCACCATCCTCGACATCCTCACGCCCATTCTCGTGGCGGCCCTCACCTACGCGAGCGCGCGCGCGGTCGCCTTCATCAACGCGAAGGTGAAGAGCGAGAACCTGCGCACCGCCCTGCTCAAGGTCGACGAGGCCGTCGTGACCACGGTCAAGGCGCTCCAGCAGACGACCGTGACGAGCCTGAAGGACGCGACGAAGGATGGCGTCTTCACGGCCGAGGAGGCTGCGAAGGTGAAGGCCGAGGCGATGCAGCTCGTCCTGTCGCAGCTCGGGTCGCTCGAAGCTATCGGGAAGCAGCTGGGCATGGCCGAGGTGGAGCGCATCAAGGCGTTGATCGACGCGAAGATCGAGGCGGCCGTCTTCGACACGCGGCGGTCGTTCGGCGAGGCGCTCCTCTTCGAGGCTGGAGAGACCGTCGAGCCCGAGGCGCAGCGATGAAGGCGCTCGCCAACCTCGCCGCGTTCATCGGCGCGGTGCTGCTCTACATCGTCCTCGTCGGCGGGTGCGGCGCGGCCCAGCTGCAGGAGGTCGCTGAAGACTCCGCGAACGTCATGATCGCCGGCTCCGGCCTCGCTCATGCCGCAGACGAGTGCTTCGTCGACCGGAAGGAGCTCCGGCTCGAGAAGTGCGCGCCCGATGATGCCGCGTGCAAGGCGGCCGCCGAGGACGAGGCCCACGAGGCCGACGGCTTCATCGCGACGATCCGTCGGGTCTTCTGCAAGTACGCCCCGGAAGGGACGTGCTCGTGAGCCAGGCGGCGGAGTTCCTCGGGACCGGTCTGGCAGCGTTCGTTCTCGGGCTCGTCGCCCGCCCGCTTGCCGGGACCATTCGGGACAAGCTGAAGGGCGTGAAGCCGCCGCCGAAG
>JAEUJG010000590.1 GCA_016794765.1 Spirochaetaceae bacterium
GGTGACGAGGCTCGTCTCCTCCCCGAGTTCCTCGAGGAGCGCGGCCAGCCAGACCGGCTCCCCTGGATAGTCTTCCAGGAAGAACTGGACGACCGAGAAGCTCCCGTCCTTGACGCGGCCCACTGCGGCGAGGAAGGCGACGGTGCCCGAGCCGCCGGAAAGCCCCGTCGTCTCGAGGTCGAAAAAGCGGAGGTTCGTCGCGGGCATCGGCGCAGGCGGCCCGCTCCCGATGGCGCCGTTGGGCGCGGCGGCTCCGGCCGCGGCGGGGTCGGCAGCGGCGGGCTTGGCCGCGGCCTGTGCGGCGCCCCGCGCCATCCCTACCCCCGAAGCGGCGAAGGAGCGCAACTCGAAGGGCCGCGGATCCATCTCTCCGGGCAGGCGGAAGGAATAGCGAAGCTCCCTCCGCCAAACAAGGTCGGCCAACTTCTCCCAATCGTCGAGGAAGGCGGGCCGGACCGCGCCACGCGGGAGGCCGGCGCCTTCCGCGGGCGCGGGAGTCGGGGGAAGCTCCGCTTGCGATTCCGGGGCGCGCTCGAGGCCGAGCTCGCGGAGCCGCGCCAGCCGGGACTTAAGGTTGCCCGCCATCCCCTTCCTCCGGATCGCGCGGGCTCGAGGCTGGGATGGGCGCCAAGGCCGCGAGCAGCTTTCGCACCTCGGCCTTGACCTGTCGGCCGCCGCGGGCGGAGCCGGGAGAGCCGAGCTCGCCGAAGTCGACGCCGACGCAGGAGGGGCAGCCATCCTCGCAGGGACAGGCGCCGAGCCGCTCCAGGGCGGCGGCGACGGCGGAATCGAGGAAGCCCGCAAGCCCCTCGGCCAGGCCGGTGCCGCCCGGATAATGATCGAAAAAGTAAATCGCTGGAAATCCGAAATGCGGATCGCGGACGCGCTCGGCAAGGCCGATGTCGCGGCCGTCGCACATGAGGAAGACGGGCGCGAGGTCGTGGATGAGGCGGCCGGCGCCGGCGAGCAGCGCCGCCTTGGCGCCCTCCGGCGCCGCCGCCACGAGGTCGCCCGCGCGCGTTCCGGGCGGGAAGAGCAGAACGAGGCTCCTCGTCTGCATCTCCTCAGGGGGGAGGTTGATCTCTCCGTAGCCGACATTTTCGTGGGTATGGAAGCGAAGCTTCTTGTACTTTTCCGCCTCGGTGCGGACGAGGATGTCGCCGAGGACCCAGGCCGCGCGGTTCGCCGCGCCGGCAGTGCCCACCGCACCGCCCGCGCCGGCCGCCGCGCCGCCCTCGCCCCCAGCGCCGGCAGAATCGCCCGCGCCGCCCCCCGCGCCGGCAAGAATGCCGCGCTCGTCCTCGGAGAGGACCGCTATGTCGGTCTTGACGACGGCGTCGGTCCAGTAGTCCACCTCCCGCTCCTCGACGAAGCAGGTCTTGTGCTCGAGGTCGAGCTTCTGGACCTTGTACTGCCGCCCGAGGTGGATGTAGACCGCATCGTCGAAGATGAGCTCCTTGGCGCTCGGACGGTCCATCTCCCCGATGACCCGCGCGCCGCCGCCCGTGCGGTCGACGATGACGACATTGTCGGCCGTGGCGGAGCGGAGCGAGATTTTTTCGCTCGGGTAGCCCGCGGCGGACCAGTACCAGCGCCCTCCGGTCAGCCGGACGAGGCCTTCCTCCTCCAGGAAGGAAAGGGCCGCCTCCGTCGCCTCGGCCCCCGAGTCGCCGAAGGAATCGCCCGCCGCGAAGGGGAGCTCGAAGGCGGCGCACTTGGCGTGGTCCGCGTAGATGTAGGGATTGTCGGGATCGACGCGCGCCGATTCGGGACTGCGGCCGAAAAAGTACTCCGGGTGGGCCAGGATGAACTGGTCGAGGGGCGCGGAGGAGGCGACGAGGAAGGCGACGGACACCGTGCCGCGGCGCCCAGCCCTGCCCGCCTGCTGCCAGAAGCTCGCGAAGTTGCCGGGAAAGCCGGCGACGACCGCCGCGTCGAGGCCGCCGATGTCGATGCCGAGCTCGAGCGCGTTGGTCGAGACCACGCCCTGGATGGAACCATCCCGGAGGCCGCGCTCGATGGCGCGGCGCTCGCTCGGCAGGAGGCCCGAGCGGTAGGGGCTGACCTTGATGCGCGAGTTGTCGGTATAGAGGTTGGCGAGCGCCGAGCCGATGTAGGAGGCTATGAGCTCCACCTTGAGGCGCGAGCGGGCGAACAGGATGGTCTTCACGCCCTTGCGGAGGAGGATGAGGGCGAGCTTTTCCGACTCGGTCGCCGTGCTCTTGCGGATGCCCTGGACCGGATCGAGAAGGGGCGGATTGTAGAACACGACCCGCCGCTCGCCGCGCGGGGCCCCGTTCTCGGTGATCGCGCGCACCGGCCCCTCCACGAGGGCGCCGGCGAGCTCCGCGGGATTGCCGATCGTCGCGGAACAGAGGATGAAGGTCGGATGGGCGCCGTAGAAGGCGGCGACCCGCTTGAGGCGCCGGATGACGTTGGCGACGTGGCTTCCGAAGACGCCGCGGTAGGCGTGCATCTCGTCGATGACGACGTATCGGAGGCCCGAGAAAAAGCGGATCCACTTCGCGTGGTTCGGGAGGACGCCGGAGTGGAGCATGTCCGGATTGGTGATGACGATGCGGCCCGAATCGCGGGCGGCGACGCGCAGGGAGTCGGGCGTGTCCCCGTCGTAGGTGTAGATCTTTACCGGCAGGGAGCCGCCAAGCGCGACCTCGTTGAGTTCCGCCTGCTGGTCCTGGGAGAGGGCCTTGGTCGGGAAGAGGTAGAGCGCCCGGGCCTCGGGCTCCTCCAGGAGGGTTTGGACGACGGGAAGGTTGTAGCAGAGGGTCTTGCCGCTCGCGGTCGGCGTGACGACGACGACGCTCTCACCCGCGCGGACCGCGTCATAGGAGGCGCGCTGGTGCGTATAGAGGCGCTCGTAGCCCTTGGCGGCGAGGGCCTTTCCGAGGGCGGCGTCGAGGTCCGCAGGGAGGGGGGCCCAGGAGGCCTCCCTCGCGGGCACGGACTCGACATGGACCACGCGGGGCGCGATGTCCGGATCGGCGAGGATTTCGTCGATGAAGGTTCTGGCGGAAGCGGGATTCATGACCTATAATCTTAATCTAAACAACTCCCTTCGTAAACGAGGGAAAGCGGAGCTAGGAGACCATCGTGCCGAAAGTGCTTTCGATCGTGCTCGGCGGGGGCAAGGGAACCCGCCTCTTCCCCCTTACCAAGGACCGTGCCAAGCCGGCCGTGCCCTTCGGCGGAAAGTACCGCATCGTCGACATTCCCATCTCGAACTGCATCAATTCCGGATTCCGGCAGATCTACATCCTGACGCAGTTCAATTCGGCCTCCCTCCATCTCCACCTGGCCCGCACCTACAGCTTCGACACCTTCTCCCGAGGCTTCGTCGAGATCCTGGCGGCCGAGCAGACCCTCGTCCATTCGGGCTGGTACGAAGGGACCGCGGACGCCGTCCGCAAGAACCTCATGCACTTCCGGCCGCAGAACCCGAGCCACTATCTCATCGTCTCCGGCGACCAGCTCTACCGCATGGACCTCGCCGACATGTTCAAGCGCCACGTCGAATCCGGCTGCGGCCTCACCATCGCCTGCACCTCGGTGAGCCGCGAGGAGGCGAGCCAGCTCGGCATCATGCGCGTGGACGAGAAGAGCAAGATCGTCGAGTTCATGGAAAAGCCGGGTCCGACCAAGGACATCTCGAACTACAAGATCCCGGCCGAGCTCCTCGAAGACCGCCGCACCGGGGGCAAGGACTTCCTGGCGAGCATGGGCATCTACATCTTCGACGCCGAGCTCATGGAGAAGGCCCTTCAAAACGACGAGAACGATTTCGGCAAGGAGATCATCCCGACGATCCTCTCCTCCATGCCGGTGAACGCCTACGTCTTCAACGGCTACTGGGAAGACATCGGCACCATCAAGTCCTTCTACGAGGCCAACCTCGACCTCGCCTCCATCAACCCCCAGTTCAACTTCTACGACGAGGAACGGCCGATCTACACGCACAAGCGCAACCTGCCGGCCTCCAAGCTGAACTACTGCACGCTGAACCAGGCCCTGACCGCCGACGGCTGCATCATCACGAACGCGGGCATCAACCACTCCATCGTCGGCGTGCGCACCATCATCGAATCCGGCGCGAACCTGGACGGCGTGGTCTGCATGGGCGCCGACTACTACGAGAACGATGTCCAGAAGGCGGCCAACGCCTACAAGGGCGTGCCGAACCTCGGCATCGGCGGGGGCTGCATCATCAAGGGCGCCATCATCGACAAGAATGCCCGTATCGGGGAGAACTGCCGCATCGGCATCGACGCGATGGACCGCCCCGACGGGGAATACGGCACGCACTATGTCGTGGACGGCATCATCGTGATCCCGAAGGGCGGTGTCATTCCCTCCGGAACGGTGATCTAGGCGGCGGCCGCCTCAGCGGGACAGGACGCGATAGCGGCCTTCCTCCCCCGAGATGCGGCCCGTCACGAGCCAGTAGGTCTTGCCCGCGTCGAGATAACGCTCGAGGCGGGCGTCCGTCCCAAGTTCCTCAACGTTGGAACCGAGATCCACCCCCTCCTCGCCGTAGAGGGCGAGGAGGATCCTGCCCCCCTTCGCGTCGGCCAGGAAGATCCGCTTCCCCGATTTGTCCGGCTTGATCCGGAGCGCCAGGAAGAGCGGTTCGGGATCAAGCGGAAGCCCCTCGGCGAAGAGGTCGAAGCCAAGATAGCGCTCGAGGGGAGCGCCGCCCCTGGGGATGAACTTCTCCATGCCGACCAGGATCGCCTCCGCGACCGCCTGGGGGGGCGCAAGGCCTGAAAGCGGAGAGGCGGCGCTTTCCCTTCCCGAGCCGAGCTCGAAGAGCTCGCCCCGCGCGCCGAGGAACCAAAGACCGCCGCCCGCGACGACGGCGCCGGAGGCGGCGGCAAAGACCGCGCCGCCGTCCCGGCGATCGCCGCCTTGGAGACCGGCGCCTTGGAAACCGGCGCCGAAGCGTTCCGAAAACACCTGTGTCCCCTCGGCCGAACGCCGGTCGCGCACGAGGAGCTTCCCCGCCTGCGCCTCGAAGAGCCGGTCTTCGTCGGCCGCGATGAAGGCCGGAACCGCGCCCTCCGAGGCCTCCCCGGGTGGCCAGGACCGTACGAGGGCCCCGGTCGCGGCGTCGAACTCGGCGCTGCCACCGCCGGCGAGTCCGGCCAAGAGGCGGCCGTTCGCGAGTATGGCCGGAAGGCCCGGATCGAGTCGCGCCGCGGCCTGGGCGATCGGTTCACCGGAGGAAACTGCATGGATGGTGAGCTCGCCTGAGCTCTCGAGCAGGGCGATCCTTTCCTGGTCCGCCGTAAGGAATCGCGGCCTAGACCCGAGCGCGCGGCGCCACAGTTCCCGGCCATCGGCCTCTCCGATCGCGACGAGTTCGGCGGCCGGCGAATCCTTGTCGGTCTTGGCGGCGATCGCCGCGACCAAGATCCCGGGAGCGTAGGCGAGAGCCAGGCCCTTGGCGCCTGAGTCGAGCTTCCAGAGTTCCGCTCCGCTCTTCAGGTCGAGGACGCGCAGCCTTCCGCTCGAAGCCAAGGCCGCGGCCTTGTCGCCCGGCAGGGCCAGCAAGTCCTCAATCGTCTCGAGGCGCACTTCCCAGAGCTTGTCGAGCTGCCGCCCCGGGGCGGCGGCAGCTTCCTCCGAGGGAGGGGCCTTCCAGCCGTAGGCGGCGAGGCTCCCGTCGAGGCCGGCGACGACGAAGAGCGGTGCGCCTTCGCCGGCGCCCGCCAGCAGGGCGAGGGCAGGCGAAGCGAGCGATATGTCGCGGAAGGCTTTTCCCGCGTCCGCTCCTCCCGCAGAGTTGAAGTGTCCTGAAAGGGCGGCCAGCTCGGCCACGACAAGGCGTTCCGTGGCCGCCCCCTTGTCGCCGGCGGCCTTGGCTTCGGGGGAGGGCCCGAGCGCATAGGCCACATACCGTCCATCCGCGGAGGCGACGGGGCCGGCCCGAGGGACGCCGCGGGGGCCGGGAAGGCGGCGGAGGCCGCTGAAGCTCGTCGGGAGCCCGACAGAAAGCCGCGAGGTCGCGAAGGCCGCCCGCGGGTCGACCGTCGGTGCGGCAGGAGCCGCGGGAGCCTGGTCGGCGGAAGGTGCCGCGGGGACCGGCGCGGGAACCTTGGCTGCGCCGCCCTGCCCGCAGGACGAAAGCGCGAGCGCCGCAAGGACAAGGAAACAGGCGGCGGCGAAAGATCGGGGCGCTTCCCGGAAGACGGCGCGGATCATCGAAGGCCTCCGGCGAGGAAGTCGGCCTCGAGCTCGGCGAAGGAGAGGGACAGCGCCAGGCCCGGATCATCGACGGGAGGAAAGCGTTCGAGGGGCAGGATGGAAAGCTCCTTGCCGGAAGGATAGGCCGCCACGAATTCCACGCGGTACCTTCGGAGGAAGGCGGCGGGACCCGCCGCTTTCAGCTCCGCCTCGAGTCCGGCGGCTTCGGCGAAGGCCCGGGCGTAGAGCGGACCGACGAGGGAGGCCTTGGGCGCGAGGACAAGCTCCGCCTCGGCGGCGCCCTCCTTCTTCCGGCTGGCGCGGACGGAAACCGCGAAGCGGCGGGATCCGTCCGGCACGGCGGCCTCGAGGAGGGCGATCGAGAAGGAGGCGCCCTTGGCCTGCGAGGCGAGCGCCTGGCCGAAGCCCTTGTCCGCGGCGAGGAGGGCGAGGAAGCGCTTTTCGGCGTCCGCAAAGAGGGCGCCGAGCCTGGGGCCCGCGA
>JAEUJG010000608.1 GCA_016794765.1 Spirochaetaceae bacterium
TTAGAGTTCGAGGCGGCCCAAGGCCATCGATTTCAGTTCCTCGGCCTGGGCTTGGCCCGGTTCGATCCGCAAGGCGGCTTCGCAATCGGCGACGACCTTGGGATAGTCGCCGAGGTGCCAATAGGCCTGGGCGCGGCGATAGGTGGCAAAAAACTGGAAAGGGTTGATCTGCAGGGACCGGTCGAAATCCTCCAGGGCGGCGCCGTACTGGCCAAGGACGCTGTGCGCGACACCGCGGAAATAGGCGGCCTTGTAGCAATTCGGATCGTACTCGAGCGTCATCGTAAAATCGCGGATCGCTTCCGCATACCGCGACTCGGAAAAAAACGCCATGCCGCGGTGCTTGGACACGACGGTGGCTGCTTCCTTGGGAGGATTGGCCTCGAGAATCCGGCCGTAGATGGCGATGGCCTTGCCGTAGTCTCCCCTGTTGTGGGCGTACAAGGCTTCGAGGAGGAGATCGTCGAGCGAAGCCTCGGTCCGCTCCGGGATGTCCGGCTCTTCCGCATGGACGCCAGCGGCTCCCGGCTCGTCCGGCGGAGGCGGCGCGCCGCCGGCCACGGCGAAGGCCCGTCGCGTGGCGGAACCGGCCTGGAAGGGCGTATCGATGCTTTCTTCCACCTTCGCGTAGAAAACGCTGCGTCGCTTGGCGAGCTCGTCGGAAAGGCGACGCTGGTACTCGCGGATTTCCTGGAAGATGATGTCGGAGAGGGAAAGGTTGGCGTTGAGGGCGGCGAGCTTGCGTTTCATCGGTTCGTCGAAGGGGGTGAATTCGGCCTTGTAGACCAACTCGTGCTCAACTTCAGCCCAGGCTTCCTGGAGGATCGTGCGCAGCTGGATTTCGCAACTGTGGACATCGAGCCCCGAACGGGCCGCGCCGAGTTCCTCCGGCAACTCGATGAGGAGGTGGATCGATTCGTAGCCGAATTCGCGAAAGGAGCGCTCGGCGCCTTTCCGTTCCGTTTCGAGGACCTTGAAGGATTTGCCGATCGCCCGTTCGACCACCACCAGGTCGCCGAGGAAGGGGCAGACTATCCGGAGGCCGATGAGATCGTTGATGGCTATTGGCGGACGACCGGCGAGGCGGGCCTGTTTCAAAAGGCGGATGTACTTCTTGTAGTAGCTGTCGAAGGATTTGATGCGGCCCTTGATGCCCGGTCTAAGGCCCTCGTCCTCGAGCTTGTCGCGCATGAGGCGCTCCATGTCCTCGAGGACCGATTGGTAGGCGGGCCGGCGACGATCGTATTCGTACTCCAGAGCGCCGCGATCCGGTATCGGTTCAGCTTCTTCTCCGCTCATGGCTAAAGTGTACCTCGAAAAGGACCGGGAGCCAAAAGAAAAAGGCCGGAACTTTCGTTCCGGCCCTTCGGTTCGTCGTGATCGCCCGAGCTTACTTGGTGGCGGGAGCGGAGAACTGGTCCTTGTTCTCCTGCTTCTGCCGCTCGAGGTAGCGGAGGACCTGCTGGTTGCCGAAGCGCTTGGATTCGGAAATCTTGCGCTCGGCTTCCTTCTTGCCGACGATGCCCCAGATCGCCTCGTCATCGATGTCGCGGACGGGCTCAAGCACGGCCTTGTCGTAGAGAATCTTGACATCCTTGACGTAGGCCACAAAGTCGCCGCCCTCGTTGGCCGCGTCGCGGGTCACGAGGAAGCCGTCAAGCTTGACGAAGGGAACGGTCTTCGGGTAGAGGGGGTAGACCCGGAGCTCGCGGTTGCGGACGTCGGTCACGTACTGGGGATTGTCCCAGCGGAGTTCCTTCCATCCGTCGAAATTGAGGTAGCCCATGAACATGTTCTTCTCGTTGCCGTCGGCATCGAGGAGGATCACCGAGAAGCCGTGGGGGAAGTTGAGGCCCTTGACGGTGACGGCGACGGACTTGAGGGTGCCGACGTTCTTCACGATGCCGAGGGCGGTCGTGAGCTTGGTGTTGGCGTCATAGGTTCCCTCGAAGCGGGAGAGGCGGGCGTTGACGGGATCGCTGCCCTGCTGGTCCTTCTTCGGGGTGATCGTGCCCTGGTCGTCGATGTCGGCCTTGGGCTCGAAGGCGGGAATTTCGTAGGGAGGCTTCACGCGGGCCCAGCTGTTGAAGGGCTCGTTGGGGAAGCGGACGCGGAAACCGAACACCGTCTTGCCGGCGAACTGCTTGGCGTCCTGGGTGACCGCCGCCTCGGAGGTCATCGACAGGGCCTGGTTGAGGTTCGTGCGGGAGGACGAGGCGAGGACGACGTCCCAGTTGGAGATGGCGAGGGATACCCGCATCTGCTTCTTCTGCTCTTCGGTGTAGCTCGCGCCCGCGATTCCGGAGAAGTCCATCATCGTGCCGCGGTTTTCCAGGAACTTGCCCTGGTTCACCGGATCGGCGATGATGTCGGCCTTGAGGAGGCTGAAGTCGATAAGGACGGCCTCGTCCGCGGAAACGGCGACCGCACCTACGAAGAGAAGCGCCATCGCTACTGCTATAAACTGCCTTCTCATTGCTATAGCTCCTTTCATTGTGCGCGTTGTCGGATTTCGTCTATTTAGTTATGAAGTATACGCGCCACAAAGCCTTTGTCAATTCTTTTTCTCGCTTTTTGCCGCAAGGTTCCCATCCCCCCCGTCGGCGGTCCGCGCGCGGTCGGCGGAGCCGGAAGAGGCCGTTTGGAGACTGTCGGCGAAGGGTTCCCGGCCGCCGATGGTGATTACGGTCCGGCGGGACAGGGGAAGGGTCGCTTTCAGGCTCTTTTTGAGGGCCAGAAGCCCCTTTTCGAGCGATGGGCGGTCGGCGAGGGCGGCGTACTCCGACAGGTCGAGATAGAGTATCCGCTTGCGGTAGACGCAGGATTCCACCCTCGAGCCCTTGGGAAAGGCGGGTATCAAGGAAGCGTTCCGCGGCCCAAGGAGCACTTCGGCGGCGACGAGTTCGGCCCGGGGCTCGGAGCGGACGAAGCGCGGCAGGGCGCGCAGTTCCGATTTGAGGCCGTCGCCGCGGGCCGACGGGAAATAGAGCACGGCGTCGGCGAGCCGGTCGCCGACGGCCCAGGAAAGCAGGGATATAAGGAAGGCGGCCGCGAGGCAGGCCGGCAGGAGGCGGCGGGGAGGGGCGAGCCAAACGGCGAGCTTGCGGACAAGGACTGCCGCCTTGCGCGCCGCCGCCGCGGCCTTCTCGTAAAACTGCTTCATGGTGCGGGGGCGCCTTTCATCTCGAAATAACTCACGAAATCCGAGA
>JAEUJG010000056.1 GCA_016794765.1 Spirochaetaceae bacterium
ACCCGCTTCAAGTACAAGGGCATGATCGTCGAGAAGGAGCCGGTCACGGCGAAGCGCTACGAGGAGATCAAGACGAAGTTCTTCAAGGACCTCGCCGCGATCACCAGCAAGTAAGGGACCGCCGCGGCCGACGTAAAGGCCGCGGGGACGCGGGACGCCCGGGGATTCGCAGCCCCGGGCCTTCCCGGGCCCCGCGGGCGGCCGCGGCCCTTCCATTCCATCCACAGGGGTATCCCATGGGTTCGTACATCCTGAAGCGGCTCGGCCAGTCGCTCTTCACCGTCGTCATCGTGGTGATCTCGGTCTTCATGCTTCTCCGTCTCATGCCGACGACGGGCTATTTCACCCGCGAGGACTACGTCAACCTCGACGAGACCGCCCGCACGGCCTACCTCCGGAACCTCGGGGTGCTCGACAATCCGGTCGTCCAGTTCGGCCGCTTCATGGGCGGCCTCGCGAAGGGCGACCTCGGCCGCTCCATCTCCATCTATCCGAGGACGCCCGTCACCGCGGTCATCGCGGAAAAAGCGCCCTACTCGATCTACTTCGGCCTCGTGTCCATCGTCCTCAGCATGGCGGTGGGCCTGGGCCTCGGCGTGTCGATGGCGCGCCACAAGGACGGCTTCGCCGACGGGGCGGGCACCGTCTACGTCACCATCGTCCGCGCGATCCCGAGCCTCATCTGGCTCTTCCTCATCCAGCAGTGGGTCTCCGGCGTCATGGGCTGGCCCATGGTCTTCTACTCCGACCGCCCCGTGTCGTGGATCCTCCCCCTCGTCTCCTTCTCGCTGTCGGGCATCGCGTGGTACGCGATCTGGCTCCGGCGCTTCATGGTCGACGAGGAAAACCGCGACTACGTCAAGTTCGCCACCTCCAAGGGGCTCTCCAAGAAGCGGGTCATGCGGAGCCACGTGCTCCGGAACGCCCTCGTGCCCCTCGTCCAGTACTTCCCCCAGCAGATCCTGCTCACGATCGCGGGCTCGCTCCTGATCGAGAGCATCTATTCCATACCCGGCATGGGAGGCCTCCTCGTGAACGCCATCCGCCAGCAGGACAATCCCCTGGTCCAGGCCCTCGTCCTCCTCTACGCCGTGCTCGGCGTGCTCGGCGTCTTCCTCGGCGACCTCCTCATGGTCTTCGTGGACCCGCGCATCAAGCTCGAGGGTTCCTCGGGAAAGGCGGCCTAGCGATGCGCCGCGAACCGACCCGCCTCGGCCCCGAGCTTTTCAGGCCGGCCCCCTTCGACGAGGCCGCGGCCGAACTGACCGGCTACGCGCGCTATTCCTACTGGCGCTCGACCTTCCGGACCTTCCTCAAGAGCCCCGTCTCGATCTTCCTCCTCGCGCTGATCGTCGTCCTCGTCGCGGCGAGCTTCGCCTACCCGATCCTCTCGCCGACCGACCCCAACAAGGTCGAGCTCGAAACCTCGCTGTGGAACGCGAAGCCCGGGGCGGGCCACCCATTCGGCACCGACGGCCTCGGACGCGACATCTGGGCGCGCACCTGGCACGGCACCCGCACCTCGATGCTCCTCGGCATCGTCATCGCCGTCCTGGACGTCGGCGTCGGCATGATCGCCGGCGCCCTCTGGGGCTACGTCCGCAGGCTCGACCGCTTCATGACCGAGCTCTACAACGTGCTCAACAACATCCCGCAGACCGTCTTCCTCATCCTCCTCACCTACATCATGCGCCCCGGCTTCTGGACGATCGTGACGGCCCTCTGCTCCACGGGCTGGATCGGCATCGCGCGTTTCGTGCGCAACAAGGTCATCACGATCCGCGACGCGGAGTACAACGTCGCCTCCCGCTGCCTCGGGACGCCGCTCCACAGGATGATTTCGCGCAACGTGCTGCCCTATCTCGTCAGCATCCTCATCATGGAGGCCGCCCTGACCATCCCCTACTCCATCGGCTCCGAGGTCTTCCTCGGCTTCATCGGCCTCGGGCTTCCCATCGAGACGGTCTCTCTCGGCAACCTCGTGAACCTCGGAAAGAACAACTTCATGCTCTACCCCTACCAGCTCGCCTGGCCGACCCTCGTCCTCGCGGCGATCACGGTCTCCTTCTACATCGTCGGCAACCGCTTCGCCGACGCCTCCGACCCGAGGAACCACGTATGAGCGGCGCGACGAAGGCCCCGGCGCCCGGCGCCGCCGCCCCGGCCCTCCTCGAGGCCCGGGACCTCTCCATCAGCTTCTCCCTGCGCGGCAGGCGGCTCAACGCCGTCCGCGGCGCCTCGCTCTCCCTCCGAGCCGGCGAGACCCTCGCCGTGGTCGGCGAGTCGGGCTCCGGCAAGAGCGTCCTGGCGAAGTCCTTCCTCGGCATGCTCGACAAGAACGGCCGCGTGGACTCGGGCTCCATCCTCTTCGGCGGCGAGGACCTGGCGCGCTACACGAAGGAGCGGCAGTGGCTCGCGCTGCGCGGCAAGCGCATCGCGATGATCTTCCAGGACCCGATGACGGCGCTCAATCCCCTGAAGACCGTGGGCGAGCAGATCCGCGAGTCCGCGGCGCTCCACCGCGGCCTGGACCGCAAGGCCTCCCGCCTCGCCGTCCTCGAGACCCTGGACCGCGTCGGCATCTCCGATCCCGAGGGGCGCTACCGGCAGTACCCGCACGAGTTCTCCGGCGGCATGCGCCAGCGGGCGGTGATCGCCGCCGCCGTCGCCTGCCGGCCCGAGGTCCTGATCTGCGACGAGCCGACGACCGCCCTCGACGTCACGGTGCAGGCGCAGATCCTGGACCTCATCAAGTCCCTGCAGCGCGACTTCGGCATGGGCGTCCTCTTCATCACCCACGACCTCGGCGTCGTGGCCAAGGTCGCGGACCGGGTGGCCGTGATGTACGCCGGCCAGGTGATCGAGGAGGGCCTGGTGCGCGAGGTCTTCTACGACCCGCGCTGCCCGTACACCTGGGCCCTCCTGGCCTCCCTGCCCCAGCTCGGCGTCAAGGGCGAGGAGCTGTATTCGATCAAGGGCACGCCGCCGAGCCTCTTTAAGCAAATCAAGGGCGACGCCTTCGCGCCGCGCAACCCGCGCGCCCTCCTCGTGGACTACGAGGAGGAGCCTCCGGTCTTCGACGTCTCGCCGACGCACCGGGCCAAAACCTGGCTCCTCGACCCGCGGGCCCCTCGCGTCGAGGCGCCCGACACGATAGAGCGCCTGCGCGCGCGGCTCGCCGCGGGTTCCGGCGGGACGGGAGGAAGGCCATGAGCGGCGGCGACATCCTGAGCGTCAAGAACCTGTGCGTCGACTACGCCGTCGGCCGGAAGAAATTCTCCGCGGTCCGCGACGTGAGCTTCGAGGTGCGGCGCGGAGAGACCTTCTCCATCGTCGGCGAATCGGGCTCCGGCAAGACGACCATCGGCAGGGCCATCCTCCGCGTGGCGCCGGTCACCGGCGGCGAGATCCGCCTGCTCGGCGAGCGCATCTCCGGCAAGATCCCGGCCGAGCGCGAGCGGGCCCTGCGGCAGAAGGTGCAGATGATCTTCCAGGACCCGATGGCCTCGCTCAACGAGCGGGCCAAGATCGACTACATCGTCTCCGAGGGCCTTCTCAACTTCGGCCTCTTCAAGGACGAGGCCGAACGCCGCGCCAAGGTGGAGCGCGCCCTCCGCGAGGTGGGCCTCCTCCCCGAGTTCGCGAGCCGCTTCCCCCACGAGTTCTCCGGCGGCCAGCGCCAGCGCATCGGCATCGCCCGCGCCCTCGTGATGGAGCCCGAGCTCCTCGTGGCCGACGAGCCGATCTCCGCCCTCGACGTGTCGATCAGGGCCCAGGTCATCAACCTCCTCAACCGCCTCAAGAAGGACCGCGGCCTCACCTACGTCTTCATCGCCCACGACCTTTCGGTGGTGCGCTTCATCTCGGACCGCATCGCCGTCATCTACCGCGGCCGCATCGTCGAACTCGCCGGCGCCGAGGAGCTCTTCGCCAAGCCCCTCCACCCCTACACGCGGGCCCTGCTGTCCGCGGTGCCCGTGCCGGATCCCGAGATCGAAAGCGTGCGGCAGGTCGTCCCCTACGACCCGGCGATGCACGATTACTCGCGGAGTCCGGCGCGCTGGATCGAGGCGGAAAAGGAACACTTTGTCCTTGGGAACGACGAAGAGCTCGCGCTCTGGAGAAAGGCCTAAAGCTTTTTCCCGTTTGTACTTGTCGCCAGGGGCCGCCGGACGGAATACCGTCGGCCACTGGCTTTTTTTTGGGAATGCGCCATACTTGCCATGACATAGTTTGCGGTAATGTCATATTGACTTTTCCTCGGCGTCTCGGTAGGCTATCAACATTGACACTTAAACGATAGATGTCATTTTGGAGGTCTACATGGCGGTAATCATCCGATCGACCGGCGTCCATATTCCCGAGCATCGGCTCGCCAACGCCGAATTGGCCGCGCGCGTGGAGACCACGGACGAATGGATCAGCTCCCACACGGGCATCTCCGCGCGGCACATCGCCGCCGACGGCGCCACGACGAGCGACATGGCCGCCGAGGCGGCGCGCCAAGCCCTGGAGCGCGCCGGCGTCAGCCCCCGCGAGATCGATCTCATCGTCGTCGCCACGGCGACGCCCGACTTTTTCGGCTTCCCCTCCACCGCCTGCATCGTGCAGGACAAGATCGGCGCCGGCGGCTGCGCGGCCTTCGACATCGGCGCCGGCTGCACGGGCTTCATCTACGCCCTCGACGCGGCGGCCGCAATGCTCGAGGCGCGGCGGGGCCGCCACGCCCTGGTCATCGGCGCCGAGGCCCTCTCCCGCATCGTGGACTGGCGGGACCGCGCGACCTGCGTGCTCTTCGGCGAC
>JAEUJG010000095.1 GCA_016794765.1 Spirochaetaceae bacterium
CCTTTCAGAAGGTTCTTGTCAGGGCGTCAACGGGCCGAATCCTGCCCCCGCGGCGGGCGGGGAACCAGGAGAAGAGGGCCGCGAAGAGGGCGATGGCGATCACGATGAGGGCGATGTCGCGGAGGTCCGGCCGCAGGGCGAGGCGCCCTCCCTCGAGGAAGAGGCCGAGCTGGCCCCCGGGAGGGAAGCTCAGGAGCCAGCGCACGGCGCCGGCGGCGAGGGATCCGAGGGCGGCGCCCGCGGCGGAGAAGGCCAGGGCCAGGGCTACGCTCTCCCCGACGAAGAGGGCGGTCACGCCGCCCGCCTGGAAGCCCAGGGCGCGCATCGTGCCGATCTCCCGGAGCCGCTCGTTCACGCTCATCCTGAGGTTGATGAAGATGGAAACCGCGATGACGAAGAGGAGGATCGAGGCCACGAGGGCGCCCACCGCGTTGACCGCGGTGAGGACGCTTTTCACGATGCCGAGGACCTCGTCCAGGGTCGCGAGCTTGAGCATGACGCGGTCGCGGTTTTCCGGGTCCGCCTCATACTTGGAGCTGGCGGAGGAGACGGCCGCGATGGCCTCCTGGTCGGTCTTGGGTCGGGAAACCTCGAAGCCCGCGCTCTCGAGCCGGGAGGCGAGAAGGTCGCGGCGCGCGGCCAGGTCCCTGGCCTCCGGGAAGTAGACGAAGACGCTCGTGGCCGCGTCCGGGGCCGCGAGGTCGAGGGAACGCAGGAAGTCGAAGGGGACCACCGCCTGGCCGCGGAGGAAGAAGTTGTCCGTTTTCCAAATGCCGCGGACCTTGAGGATTCCGGTGTTGAAGGCGCCGAAGCGGGTCCGGGTGGAGACCACGACCTCGTCGCCCAGGGAGAGGCCGAAATAGTCCGCGAGCTCGGCGGGCAGGGCCAGTCCCGCGGGATCCTCCGCCCACTCGTCCCAGCCGCCCTGGCCGAAGGCCATCTGTCCGCGGAGGCCGGTATCGGCCGCCGCGTCGATCCCGAGGAAGCCGATGCGCTTGGAAAGGCCGTTGTAGTAGACGGTGGACTGGAGGGTGTAGCGGGTGAGGACGGTGGCCTCGGGCCCGAAGCTTTCGCGGGCCGCGGCGGCGATGCGGTCCGCGCCGCGGAGTCCGATGAAGATCCGGCCGCCCGTCGCGAACTGGCCGGAGACGGTGATGTGGCCCGCGGAGGAGCGGGCGAGGCTCGAGGTGACGGTGCCGGTCGCTCCCCGGGTGAAGGAGAAGAGGAGGACGAGAAGGAAGGTGACGATGGCGTAGTTGACGCCGAGGGTGAAGCTTCGCTTGCCGTTCCGCGAGATGTTCCTGAAGGCGACGCCGATGAATTTTCCCATATCGCTGCCTCCGACCCTAGCGGTCGCTCATCGCCTTGAGGGGCGTGATGGCCGTGGCGACGCGGACGGGCCATATCGTGGCGAGGACCGACACGAGGAGCACGACCGCGAAGGCCTGGATGAAGGGCAGGACGCCGGCGCGGAGCGCCAGGGGACCGCCCCCGATGAGGAACTGCGAGACGGTTTCCGGGAGGGGGAGCCCTCCCTTCCCGAAGGCGAGGATGGCCCCTCCCGCCAGGATCATCGCCACGAGGGCGGAACCCAGGTTGAGGATGAGGGCCTCCGCCAGGAAGAGGCCGCTCACGAAGGAGCGCTCGCTTCCGAGGGCGCGCATCGTCCCGATCTCGCCCGTCCGCTCGACCACGTTGATGATGAGGGTGTTCATGAAGATGAGGGCCACCACGAGGAAGACGAGGGCGGTGGCGACGTAGATGAAGGCCTGCAAGGCGGAGGCGATCTGGGCATAGAAGCCGGAGGCGGCGTCCCAGCGGGCGGCCTTCACGCCGAGGCCCGGCTTGGCGAGGGCGGCGGCCATGACGGCGTCGACGTCGGCGCCCTCCTTGAGCCGCACGGCCACCATGGTAGCGCCGGAGAGGGGCGCGGCCACGAGGCTCCCGAGGTCGAGGCTGCCGAAGTCCGCTTCCGCGAGGCCGAAGATCGCGTCCTCGTTCCCCGCCGCCGCCGCGAGGCCGGCGTTGAAGGAGTCGGGCAGGGCTTCCACGCCCGAGAAGCCGTAGAGCGTGGCGTAGGAGGCCGAGTCCATGAAGTTGATGTAGTTGAACACGCTCTTGTACTTCCGGGGCTCGAAGGTACCGACGAGGCGGGAGCGGAGGGAGTTGACGCCGCCCTCGGTGATGCCGAGGAGGGTGACCTGTTCGCCGGGTTCAAGGCTAACGCCGTAGTTCTTCAGGTACTGCTCGTTTTGGAAGAGGCTGATCGCGACGCCCTTTTCGGCGGCGGCCGGGTCGGCGATCGGGGTCGCCTTCCCTTCGGCCCGCGCGCCGAAGAAGCTTCCCTCCGCCAGCGAGACGTTCTCGAAGACCTTGCCGAAGGAGGAGGGCTCGACGGCGTAGAAGATAAAGGGAAGGTCGAGCTTCCGGCCTTCGCGCTCCACCTGGATGAGGCCGTAATTCTGCGCGTAGGCCGTCCATGATTCGACGTCCGGAAGGCCGCCCAAGGCGGCCTCCAGGGAATCGAGGTTCGGAATGGCCGGCAGGGGGGTGTTGAAGGCGAAGGGCGAGGGGATGTCGCGCGAGCGCTCCGCGTACAGGATGAAATCCCCGGTGAAGTTGCGGACGATCGCCTCCCGGGAGGCGGCGGCGGCCGAAGTCGCCAGCGTCGTTCCGAACACCACGAGGAAGGTGCCGAAGGCGACGAGGCCGCCGATGAGGGCCATGCGTCCCTTCCGGCGCCCGATGGTCCTCAAGGCCAGTTTCAGGATGAGTCCCATTTTTAGTTCCCCTCCGGCCCGGCCGGGCCGACGATGCGCCCGTCGAGGATGTTCACCACGCGGCGGGCTTCCCGCATGATGTGGGCGTCATGGGTCGAGAAGATGAAGGTGGTCTTGTCCTCCTCGTTGATCTTCCGCATGAGCTCCACGATCCGGATGCCGGTGGCGGAGTCGAGGTTGGCCGTGGGCTCGTCGGCGAGGACGATCGCCGGTTCCGTGACGAGGGCGCGGGCGATCGCGACGCGTTGGCGCTGGCCGCCGGAGAGCTCGTTCGGCTTGTTGCGGAGCCGGTCCTCGAGGCCCACCTCCTTGACGAGGCGCATGACGCGCTCGCGCCGGTCGGCCGGGGACAGGTCTCGGCGGAGGAGGAGGGGAAACTCGATGTTCTCGTAGACGTTCAGCACGGGGATGAGATTGAAGGATTGGAAGATGAAGCCGATCTTCACGCGGCGGTAGCGGGTCAGTTCCTGGTCGCTGAGGCGATCCACCTCCGTACCGTCGATCACGACCTTGCCCGAGGTCGGCAGGTCGATGCAGCCGAACATGTGGAGCATCGTGCTCTTGCCCGAGCCCGAGGGGCCGGCGATGGCGGTGAACTCGCCCTTTTCAATGCCGAGGGAAACGCCGCGCAGCGCGTCCACGCGGGTTTCGCCGAGCATGTAGTGCTTGGTGACGTCGGTCAGTTCAACTACGTTCATGCGTTTGCTCCTTCCTTGAAGTCGAGTCCCCGGAGGATGATGTCGAGAAGCTCGTAGGCCATCTCGGCGCGAGACCTCCGAAGGGCGAAGTCGGGGATGCTGTTGAGGCTTTCCACCATGCCCAGGATGCCGCCGCCGACGAGGGCGGGATCGCAGGGGCCGATGTCGCCCGCCGCGACCGCCTCCTCGATGAGGCGCCTGAGTCGTTGGATCACCAGTTCGTTGACGAGGTTCATGACGCGCCGGGCTTCCGCGGTCGGGAAGGCGGCGAGATCGGATTGGACCATGCGCATCAGGTCCATGGGCGCCTGGGAGAGGAGCCAGTCGGCCACGGCGCGAAGGCGGGACCGGAGGTTGGGGCCGTTGGCCCGGATCGCCTCGTCCAGGCCGGCGCCGTGGCGCCTGATGTTCCGCTCGGTCACTTCAAGGAAGAGTGCTTCCTTGCCTCCGGGGAAGTGGTAGTAGAGGGCGGCGTGGCTCAGCCCGAGACCGGCGCCGACATCGCGCAGGGTGACCGCCGCATAGCCCTTGGCCATGAATAGCCGCTCGGCGGCATCCATGATTCGTTCCTTGGCGGTTTCCGCAGGCTTTTCACTTACCAACATGTTGGTAAGTTACTTATTGCGCCAGGATGAGCAAAGCAAAGATTAGAAAAAATATCAGGAATCGGAGAGATGGTAGTCCGGATCGACCAGGGTGAAGAGGCCGCGGGCGCCCGAGCTCAGGTGGATGCCCCGCTCGGCATCGACCAGGATGGCGGCAAGCTCCAGTTCCTCGGCGAGGGCCAGGCCTTTTTCCAGGCCAAGGCAGAGGATGGCGAGGCTCGGGCCGTCTCCGCTTTCGCGCCGCGGCCGGATCACGGTGACGGAAAGGAGGCCGTTGTCGAGGGGATAGCCCGTGTCCGTGTCGACGATATGGTTCCAGCGCCGGCCCTCCGCCTCAAACCAGCGCTCGTAGATTCCCGAGGTGTTGACCGCCGCGTCCCTAAGCTCTACGTAGCCGAGCATCTCCCCGCGGGCCGAGCCCGGCCGCTGGATGCCGATCCTCCAGGCCTTGCCCCCCGGCTTGGAGCCGAGCGCGAGGATGGAGCCGCCGACATCGACCACGGCGCTCCGTACGCCGGCCGCGGCCAAGGCTTCGCCGGCGCGCACCGCCCCCTCGCCCTTGGCCAGGGAACCGAAGTCCAAGGCCATACCGGGCTTCGTCAGCTCGACCATGCTTGTCGCCGGGTCCAGCTCGACCTCCTTCCAGCCGACCAGCGCCCGGGCGGCGGCGATCGCCTCGGGCGGGGGAAGGGCCTCCCGCTCCGTGCCGACGCCCCAGAGGCGCACGAGGGGGCCGACGCTCGGGTCATAGCGGCCGCCGCTCAGCCGGGCCAGGTCGAGACCGCGGGCAAGCACGCTCCGGAGTTGGGGGGAGACGGCTTGGGGTCCCTGCCCGGCCCGGCTGTTCAGGGCGGCCAACTCCGAGTCGGGGCGCCACATGGACAGCCGGGCGTCGGTCTCACGCAGGGCCGCGAAGGCCGCGGAAAAAGCCTCCTCGCCGCCGTGGTCGTAGAGGCTGATCGCGCAGGTCGCGGTGAAGATCTTTTCCCGGCGCGTCGCCGGTTCCGCGGGCGGGGAGCAGGAAAGGAGGCCGGCGGAGGCGAGGGCGACGCTTAGGAGGAGTTGTTTTGTCCCTACCTTGACGGATGGCCGTCCGTCGGGGGGCATTCTTGCGTTGACCATGGCAAGACTCGCTTTCCGCATGGGGAAGTAGGCGGCGGACAAGCCGCGCGGCTATCAAGGTATAGGGAGAGGCGGCGCGGGCGCAAGCGGCGGTGGCGGTGGCGGTGGTGGTGGTGGGAAGAGTAACACGAACAGCACGAAGGAAGCCAAGACACGAACAACACGAAGGGCACGAAGGAGAGGGAAGAAAAGAGAACCACTAACAGCACTAAGGAAGAGGGGGACACGAACAACACGAAAGAGAAGGGAAGCCTTAGAACTCTACGGTGAAGCCGTTGAAGGCGCCGGTTGGGTGGCTGCGGTAGGCTTTCACCGATTCGATCCAGGCGCCGGGAGGGCCCTGGTGGAGCCAGGCGAGGTAGGCTTCCAGGGCTTCCGGGGGGCCTTCGGCGCGGGTTTCCACGGTGCCGTCGTCGAGGTTGCGGACCCAGCCGGAAAGGCCGAGGCGGCGGGCTTCCTCGCGCGCGGAGTAGCGGAAGCCGACGCCCTGGACGCGGCCGGAGATGACGGCTTCGATCGCTTCGATCGCTTGGATGGCGGGTTGGGGGGGATGGCCGGGGGCTGGGCTGGAGGCTGGCTGGGAGGCCGGCGGGGAAGAAGGGGCTGCCGGCTCGGGGGCACCGGCGCCGCTCGTTCCGCCCGCGGGGGGCTTATTCGGCCGCGCGGCCAGGGGGCGACTCCAGGAGCTGGGCCACGTGGGCCTCGAGCTCGCCGTAATCGAAGGGCTTGTAGACGACTTCAAAGGGGATGTGGAAGTCGGGGCGGAGGAAGCCCGAGGTGATGACGACGCGCTTGTCGGAGCAGTAGCGCTTGAGGAACTTGATCCAGTAGTCGCCGCCGAGGACGTCCATGCGGTAGTCCGTGACGATGATGTCCACCTCGTAGTCGAGGAGTTGCTTGATGGCGCCGACGCCGTCGGAGGCGACGAGCACGTCGTAGCCCTTCTTGCGCAGGTAGTCGCGCAGGGTGAGCCGTATCGCGTCCTCGTCTTCGACGACGAGGATCAATCCCTTGCTAGGCATCGCGCTCCTTCACCTTCCCGGCGAGGTCGGCGACCGTCTTGGCGAGCACTTCGAAGTCGAGGGGCTTGGCGAAGAAGGCGTCGGCGCCGTCGGCGAGCATGGCGTCCTTTTCCTCGGGACGGTCGAGTCCGGTGACCGCGATCACGAAGGGCTTGCCGAAGACGGGGTCCTCCTTGATCTTGCGGCAGATGGCGTGGCCGTTCATGCCGGGGAGGTCGACGTCGAGGACGATGAAGCCCGGGCGTTTTTCGGAAATGAGGCGGCCGGCCTCGAAGCCGTCGTGGGCCTGGCTGATCTTGTAGGCGGGGAGTTTCTTCTCGAAA
>JAEUJG010000116.1 GCA_016794765.1 Spirochaetaceae bacterium
ACTTCGCGAAGAGGAGGCCTTCGACGCTCATGAGGCCCTTCGCTTCGACGCCGACGCGGTCGCCGGGGCCGAGAACGACCCGCTGGAGCGCGTAGTCGCTGTCCTGCAGCCCATAGGGCACGCCGCAGAAATAGGCGTCGCGGTTCAGGTAGTCGAGCTTGTCCGGATCGAGGACGCCGGAGAGGAGACCGCGGAAGAAGGCGATCTCGCGGCTGCCCCCGTCCGGCAGCCCGTCGTCCACGATGGCGGCGGCGGCCTCGGGATCGGCCCCCGCGGCTCCGGCCAGGGACCTGAGCGGCTCGGAGAGGAGAAGCCGCGCCGCCAGCGCCTCGTGCCCGGCGAGGGGCAGCTCCTTGAGCGAATGGGCGAAGGGAAAGTGCCCGAGATCGTGGCAGAGCGCCGCGACGAGGAAGGAGGCGAGACCCTCGCGGGAGACGAAGCCGAGGGAGCCGCGCGCGTCGAGGGCGGCGGCCAGGCGCCGCGCCGTATGGAGGACGCCGAGGGAATGCGCATAACGCGTATGGGTCGCGCCGGGGTAGACGAGGTGGGCGGGCCCGAGCTGCTTCACGCCGGCGAGCTTGGCGAAGGGCTCCGAAGCCGCCAGCCGCTCCAGGGCGGGGGTGAGGAAAATGCTGCCCCACACGGGATCGCGCACCGGCTCGGTGAAATCCGCGGCGAGGCTTTCCGACAGGCGGCTCGGGCTCACGGGGAACCTCCTCCCGCATTTGACCAGCGGGGATAAATGTAGTAAAAATGTACTTGTAATGCGAGAAAAGTCCAGAGCCCTCACCGCGGCCGCCCTCGCGGCTCTTTCGCTCATCGCGTGCTTCCCCGCCTCCCGCGCCCGTCATGCGCCCGGCGCGGCGCGCGCGGCCGGGGACGGCGGCGCTTCGGCGGCGGCGGGCGGCGCGGCCGTCCCGGCCGCCCCGGCCGCGGACCCGGCGGAACGCGGCCCCGGCGCGGGTTTTTCCGCCCTCTTCGGAGCCGGCGACCCGCCTGGGCCCTCCGCCGCCGCGAAAACCGAGCCGCGCCGGACGCAGGCCCCCGTGGCCCAGGCGCGGGCCTTCGGCCTCGCCGCCCCGGCCTCCCCCCTCTTCCCCGAGGACTTCGCCATCGGCCCCCTGCAGGGTTCGGGCGGACCCCGCGCCGACGAGCGGGCAGCCCTCGCGGCCGCCCGCGCCTTCCTGGACGGCCTCCTCGCGGGCGAATACCCCGAAGCCCTCGTCGCGGAAGACCGCCGCGCCCTGGAGCGGGCGATCCTCGAGCCCTTCCTTTCCGGCGACTGGCCCGCCTCCTATAGGCTCGGAGCCCTCGGATTCGCCAAGGAAGACGCCGCGGCGGACGGCGAAAGCGCGGCGGCGATCGCCACCCTGTCGTTCTTCGCCGCGACGCCGGGCTCTCGGCTCGGCGTCGAGGGCGCGCCGGCCAAACCTCCCATCGCCGCGCTGGGCGCGCGCCGCCAGGCCGAAATCGGCCTCCGCCGCGTCGGCGGATCATGGTACGTCGAAAGCCTCGCCCTTGAGGCGCCCGGCCCCGAAGCCGTCGCCGCGCCCGAGGCCCCCGTTTCGCCGACTTCGTCGGGCGCTCCCTTCGAACCCCGACTACGCAGCCCCTAGGAGAAAGCCGCCATGGCCACCAGCCTGAAACGCATCGAAAAGGAATTCATCCTCGGCTCCGTACGGGACGACAAGATCCCCGTCCTCCTCATCGCGGGCGCCGGCGAGTGGCCCGTCTCCATCGCCGAACTCGCCAAGGACCACCTGACGATCGCCCACGCCATGCCGCTTCGGCTCCTCCGGCGCGCCGAAACCTACGAATTCCGCTTCGTCTACCGCGAGCAGGCCATGGCCTTCCGAGCCAAGGTCCTGGACGTCAAGGAGACGAGCCTCACGATCTCGCTGCCCGAGTCGGTCTACAAGAACCTCGAGCGCCGCTACAGCCGCCGCGCCCCGCCGCTCGGCTTCTCGGCCTCCTTCTCCTTCATGGGCGAGCGCTTCGAACTCTCCTTCCCGACGAGCCGGGAATACGACCCCGTCGCCCAACCCGAGCCCTCGCCCGACTTCGACCCCTCGGACATCCGCGTCCTCGTCCACGAGTTCAACGAACGCGCCGGCGAGGTGGCGAGCGAACGCATCATCCGCATGTGGAAGGACAAGGTGCCCGAAAGCGTCGAGGAGCGCATCGTCGTGCGCACGGGCAAGATCTTCTACCTTCCCACCGCCGCCGGCGGCATCCCGGGGCACGATCCCTACGCCAAGCCGCGCATCGTCACCCGCGAGGTCTTCGCCGACTGGCTCAGGGAGGAAGGCACGCGCGAGGAGCTCGTCGAGGACGAGATCCTGCGCTACGAGCGGAACAAGAAGGCCTCCGGCACGCTGTCCCTCCTCATGGTGCCCGTCCTCTTCCAGGAATACGTGATCGGCGTCGTCATCCTGGAGAACCGGACCCCTGGACGCCCGCCCTTCGACCTCATGGCGCTCGAGACCTACCAGCAGTTCGCCAAGATCCTGGCCTACTCCCTCAAGCTCAACGGCTACTTCCGCAACGCTCCGAAGAAGGCCTCGGGATTCCCCGCAGAGGTGATCGACGTAAGCGCCGGCGGCCTCCTCTTCGCCAATCCCTCCCGCGAGCTCGCGACCTCCCTCGTGCCGGGCAGCCGCATCGAGCTGCAGCTCAAGACCGCGAACCGCGGCATCAA
This sequence comes from Spirochaetaceae bacterium, assembly GCA_016794765.1. Taxonomy (GTDB): domain Bacteria; phylum Spirochaetota; class Spirochaetia; order Treponematales; family Rectinemataceae; genus JAEUJG01. Next base: position 2,699 of record JAEUJG010000116.1, read on the forward strand.
GGCCTCGGCCCTCCTCAAGCGCTGCTACCGCGACTCGGAGCTCGTCTACTACGGCGTCGAGTACGACGACATCGCGCCTGAGGATTTCCGCTTCCTCTTCGAGGCGCTCTACGGGAGGCCCTTCACCGACGACGACGCGCGCAGCGTGGAAGGCCTCGGAATCCAGGTACCGCCTGATCTCAAATTCGATTGAACTGCCTCGAAAACTGTTGATTGGCCACAGCGATCCCGCAGCCAATCTTTCCATCTTAGCCCGCCGCATACTTGGGCAGATTTTCTTTCCCCTTCCGAAGCGGTGTCATCCTAAGCCCCAGCCAACTATCCCGCATGGCTGGCGACATCTCGGTAAGCGAGAGGAACGCCCGTCGCAGCCAAAGCGCCTTGAGTTCGATCTCGATTTGTTGAGGATCGTAGCCCGCCACTTCCGCGTGACTTCGCCGGTCGGTGGGAATCCTGAATCGCTTTTGGTAATTGTGCATGAAGAGGTAGAGCGTCAGCCGCTCCATCTGGCGGTTCACGTTGCGCCCAAAACAGACCGTCTCGCGAACATGCTCGTGAAGATCCTTACGCAACTCCCGATCGAGATAGTTCACGGGGAAGAGCGGATTTTTCCCCGTTCGAGCCGCGCGGGAGGAGACGGTCTTGTGAACCAGCCGTCCCTCGCGTAGGAAAAAAGAGACGCAGGGTTCTGCCTTGAGGGCCAGCGGGTAATCGGTCTTCTCGTCGGTCCAGAGCGTGAGGCTCTCGCGCGGCTCGTCGTTGAGGATGCGCAGGCACTCGGTCGCGATCTCGCGGAAGACTTGCGTTACGGCCCGTGGCGGCGGGCGGAATAGTTTTTCAAGCTTCTTGCGCTTGCGTTTCTGCCGATCGGTCATGCGCCCCTTGCGGCGCAGGGTCACGTGATTCGCCGCGTAGACAAACTGCGAATCCGAGCCGACTAGGATGTGGATGTTGTTCGGATGATACTGCGAGACGCAGAAGCTTTCAAAGCCGTCCGCCGCGAGATTCTCCGTGAGGACGCGCGTCCTTGAAAGGCGCGACTCGGCGGCGAGGGACTGCCTGGCGGCCCGCGCGATCCGGTTTGAAACCGAGTCGCTCGATAGACCCAGCGCGCGACCGATCGCCCTGAGACACTCACAGGACGAAAGCCTCCCCGCTAGATCCGCATAGTTGACAACGCGTTTGGCGTAGTAGTC
>JAEUJG010000145.1 GCA_016794765.1 Spirochaetaceae bacterium
CTCGGTGTTGTCGGCCATGATGAGGGTCGCGGTGACCTTGGTCTTGGCGTCGGCGGCCTTGGCGGTGTCGTCCGGGTACACGACGTTGGAGACCGTGATCACGATCTCGGCGTCCTTGGTGCGCTGGGCGGTGGCGGGGACCTTCACGTCGTCGATGCGGGTGAGGGTGGTCCTGAGGGCCTTCGGCCAGTAGTCGGACTTGTAGTTGTAGGAGCGGAAGGCGGAGAGCTCCATGTAGTTGGCGTTGAAGTCGATCTTGCTGATGAAGAACGGACCGTTGGAGATGTAGGCGTGGCCGTAGGTGTCGATGAACTTGATCGCCGCGTCGTAGCGGGCCACGGCCTGCTCGGGCGTGCACCACTGCGCGATGGGCGCGGGCACGTACTTCTTGGCCTTCATGTCCTGGAGCTTCGCCTTGATGTCGGCGACGCACTTGGGCTGGATGACATCGACCTCGGTGGTGGCGGGGTCGGAGGAGAAGGAGTAGGTGGTGCCGCTCTTGGAGCCTTCCACGACGAGGAGGGCGAGAGCCTCGTAGATGTCCCAGGAAACGCCGTTCGGGCGGCCGAAACCGCCGGCCTTCGGGGTGGGGAGGTTGCCGGCGGCGAGACGCTCCTTGTCCATGGGCCAGTTGTAGTCGTAGAAGTTCGTGAAGGTGGCGCCGTCCTTGCCGAGCACGGAGCCCTTGCTCACGGTGAGGGTGGGCTGGATGTTGGAGGCGTAGGCTTCGTCGAAGAGCTTGTCGTCAGCGGAGTCCTTGTTCGCCCACTCGTACTGGAACGCGGTGGAGTACTGGAGGTCGGCGAGCGTGACGGGGGCGCCGGAGTGCCACTTGCCGTAATTGTAGGTGATCACGTTCTGGGAGTAGGAGACGATGGCGGGCGACTTCACGTACTGGTACTTGTCGCCGACGAGCTTGTACTCGACGCCGGACTCCCACTTCTTGGTGCTGGAGTTGTAGATGGTGGCGGCCTTGTCCACGGGGATGAGTCCCTCGGGCATGCCGTCGCCGTTCTTGTCGGGCGCGACCTTGGTGACGGCCTTGGCGAGGTCCCACTTGACCGCGAGGGGGGTGTCCTTGGCGGCGTTGGGGGACTCGAAGGTGGCGGGGTCCCAGGTCTGGTCGGTGATGTTGTTCGAGTAGGTGTCGGAGAAGCCGTCGGTGCCGACCGGGTCCCAGGCGCTCATGAAGAGGCCGCCCTTGGCGGAGAACTGGGTGGCGCGGAGGATCTTCTCGCCCTTCTCGTTCGGCTTGACGTCGGCGGTGCGGACGGACCAGCCGTTGAGGCCGTCGCCGACGCCGTAGGCCATCTTGCCGTTGAAGCGGGCCTTGTTCGCGATGTAGTACTGCATCTGGCTGCAGACGTAGACGCGGACGGCTTCCCTGAGGGCCATCTCGGTGACCTTCATGTTGCCGGACCAGTACTCGTCCGCGGTGAGGAACCAGCCGTTGTAGTTCTTCTTCGCGATGTCGTCGATTTCCTTGTTCTCGTAGTTCCAGAAGCCCTCGGTCGCGCCGCCGGGCATGTAGCCGTAGTAGGGGGCGTACATCTGGGAAACGGAGACGTCCCACCAGGCGCGGGTGGCGCCGGCGCCCCAGCCCTCGGTGTACATGGACCACTGCCAGTCGGCGGGGTCGCCGTTGTAGACGAGCTTGCCGGCCTTGGATCGGTCGTACTCGAGGCGCTCGACCTTGATGCCGGCCTTCTCGAGCTGGTCGGCGACGTAGCGGCCCTGGAGGAGGCGGCCGGTCGGATCGTCGACGCGGATGATGAACCTGATGGTGACGGGCTGGCCCTCGTAGGTCCAGAACTGGCCGGACTTCTCGAGCTTGCCCTTGTTCTCGGGGAGGGCGGCGGCGGCCTTCATGGCCGCGTCGATGTCCGCGATCGCCTTCTTCTCGTTGCCGCGCGCGGCCATGCCGAGCTTGGTGGAAACGAGGTTGAACTTGTAGGTGCCGGGCTGGCCGGGGGTCATCGCCGTCATCATGGGCTCGCCGGCGCCGAGGAGGATCTCGTCGACGATCTTCTTGCGGTCGATGAGCCAGTTCAGCGCGTAGCGGACCTCTCGGATGGCGAGGGGATTGAAGATGGTCTTCCCGTCCTTCGTCGTGAAGGAGTAGGGGGCCTTGTTCGGGATCGGGTTCGTGAGCAGGGACCAGGAACCGGAGGGAATGGCGTAGACGTCGAGCTTGGCCTTGTCCGCGGCGCTGATGGTCGCGAAGGTCTTGCCGTCGATGCCGTAGTAGAAGACGTCGGTCTTGCCTTCGACCGTGTCCTTGATGGCGATGGCCTGATCCATGCGGACGTCGACGATGACCTTGTCCACGATGGGGCCGTTCTTGGCCTGGGCGCCCGCGGTAAACGCGAGGCACAGGGCGATCGCCGAAGCGATCACGATTTTCTTCATGAAAACCTCCTTGGGCAGGATGCTGATTGGGGCATTGTGCAACAACATTCGCGGAAAGTAAAGCGAAGTTTTTGGTTCCGGGAATAATGCCTTGCGGGTGCTTGGCATTTCTGCCGGGAGAAACAATACCTCAAATGGCTGTATTCCTTGCAGTATCGTTATAAAAGCTTTCCGCGCAGGCGAGTGGATATAGTTCCGCCAAGAAAAAAAGAAGCGGCGGTCGGCCTAGGTAAGTTTCCCGGGACGACCGCCGATGGGAGGTTTTGGCTCGCCGTATTTATGTATATGTATAAATAAATCGCCCTAGTACTTGAACTCGCTTTCGCCGATGAACTCCCGCAGGATCGAATCCTTCGGCACGAATTGCGAGGGAATGGGGGCGAAGTTGTCCAGAAAGGCCTGGATGCGCATCGCCTCGGAGTATTCCTCGTCGGTCGGCTTCACGGTCCTGAGCAGGGGTTCGGCGTAGATCTTGAGGACGCCGAGTTCGTAGTCGAGGGCGGAATTGAAGGCGGCGTCCGCGGAATTCTGGAAGGGGAAGATGTGCTTGCGCTCCCCGCGGCCGACGCTCGGCCACATCCTGAGCGTCGCGAGCGCGGAATGGCCGCGGAAGTTGTAGTCGCGGACCATGCGCCGGAGGAGGCGGTTGTCCGTCGTCGAGACGCGGTTGTGGTCGTCCAGGTTGAGCTGGGTCAAGGCGGAGACGTAGACCTTGAATTTCTGGTCGCGCGGGATCCTGGGGGTCAGCCGGTCGTTGAGGCCGTGGATGCCCTCGATGACGAGGAGCTCGCGCCCCGAGAGCCGGAGTTTCTTGCCGGAGGGCCTCCGCGAGCCGGACTTGAAGTCGAAGGTCGGCAGCTCGATCTCCTCGCCCGCGAAGAGGGCCAGGAGCTGCTGGTTCAGGTACTCGACGTCGAGGGCCTCGAGGCACTCGAAATCGTAGTTGCCCTCCTCGTCCCGCGGCGTGCGCTCCCGGTCGACGAAGTAGTCGTCGAGGGAGATGTTGATCGGCTCGAAGCCCATCACCTTGAGCTGGATCGCCAGCTTCTTGGAGGTGGTCGTCTTGCCCGAGCTCGAGGGGCCGGCCAGGAGGACGACCTTCACCTTGTCGGCCCGCTCCGCGACCTTGTCGGCGATGGCGGCGATCTTCTTGTTCTGCAGCGCCTCGGCGACCTGGATGAAGGGCTTGATGCCCTTGGCCGCGCTCACGCGGTTCAGGGCGCCGACCGAGGAGACGCCGAGGATGCGCGCCCGCTCGCGGTACTCCTTCGCGATCGAGTAGAGGACGGGATCGTCCTCGAAGGGCGTGAGCTCGAAGGGCGTCTCCTTATGCGGATAGCGGAGGAGGAGGCCCTCGTGGTAGGGGTGGAGGGCCCAGGTCTTGAGCACGCCGGTGGAGGGCACGAGCGGCGCGACGTGGAGGTCGCGGTAGCCGGCGCACTCGTTGAGGCGGATCACGGGATCGTTGAGGTGCTCGAGGAGGAGGCTCGTGTCCGCCTGGGCGCTGCCCGCGAAATAGGCCACGGCGTCCGCGTAGGCCTTCCGCTCGACGCTGATGGGCACGTCGCGCCCGACGAGTTCGCGCATCCTGCCCTCGAGGGCGGCGATGTCCTTGGCGCTTACGCCGCGGTCGTCGTCGAAGAAGTGGTAGAAGCCCGTGCCGATCGCCATGCCGGCGACGAGGCGCCGGTCAGGGTGGAGCTCGCGGGCGGCCAGCGCCAGGAGGAAGCAGAGCGAGCGGCGATAGGTCGCCGCCCCCTGGGTCGTGCCGATCGTGACCGGCGCCACGGCGCAGTCCGCGAGGAGCATGGCCTCGAGGGACTTGAGCTCGTTGTTGACGAGGACGGCCGCGAGCGGCCAGGGCAGGGCGCCGAGGCGTCCGATGACGTCCGCGGCCTTGACGCCGGCGGGGTAGGCGAGCTTCTCGCCGGAAGGATAGGTGACGGTTATCTGTCTCATGCGCGCTCCTTCTGCAGGCACAAGCTTAGTTCATGGGCGGCGGGAAAGAAAGGAAGAATCGGCGAGCCAGGCGACGCCGTAGGCCTCCAGGACCGGCTGGCCGCCGTCGAGCCGCACCTTGCCGCCGCCGAGCAGGTCGCGAAGGCCGGCGGACGCGTCCAGGCCGGGCGGGGGCGACCCGAGGGCGCGGGGTTCCGGCGAGAAGTTGGCGGCGACGAGGACGGGCGCGTCGCCGGGGCCCGCCCCGCCGCGGAGGCAGAGCAGGACTTGCTCGGAGGGGCTCGGCGGGACGGAGAAGGGCGCGTCCTGCGCGAAGGCGGGGATCGCGGCGCGCGCGGCCAGGCAGCCCCGGATCCAGCCGAAGATCCGCCCCTCGACCGTATCGCCCCGGCTGCGGCGCTCCGCGGCCTCCCAGTCCATGCGCGGGCGGTGCATCCAGCGGTTGTCCCCGGCCAGCTCGGGATCGCCCTCCCAGGAGTAGTCGTTCCGGAGCGCGAGCTCGTCGCCGGAAAAGATCATGGGAATGCCCACGAGGGAGGCGACGAGGGCGTGGAGGAGCTCGATGCGGCGGAGGGCGAGCTCCACGGCGGCGGGGCCGCCGGGATCGCCGGAGGCGCGGAGGGCGAGGGCGGACTCGAGCCCGGCCAGGGAGGCGCAGGTGCCCGAGATCCGCGCGTCGCCGGTCGCGGGGTTCTCCATGAAGAGGCGGCCGGTCGCGAAGGAGCCGGGGAAGCGCCCCGAGTAGAAGTCGAGGAGGAAGCGCTTGTGGAGGGCGGGCGTGAAGCCGGCGCGCGCGATGGCCCCCTCGTCGTAGCCGAGGCCGATGTCGTCGTGGCAGCGGGCGTAGCCGAGCCAGGCCGTGCCGCGCGGCAGGCGCGTCTCCCCGCCGAAGGAATCGGCGAACACGCGGGTCTTCCGCGTCGCCAGGGCCTCCCAGAGGAGGGCCATCAGCGAGGCGTGGTAGGCGAGCTGGCATTCCTCGACGCGGGCTTCGCCCTCGACGCCGCCCGAGTCGAGGTAGCGCACGATCTCCGAGGGCTGGACGATGGCCTCGGCGAGGAAGGCGACGCCGGGGGCGACGACGTCGGCGCAGGCCTTGAGGAGGCGCACGATGTCGTGGGCCTCCTCGAGGTTCTGGCAGCTCGTGCCGGGCCGCTTCCAGAGGTAGGGCACGGCGTCGAGGCGGAGGAGGTCGATGCCCAGGTTGGCCATGCCGAGGAGGACGCCGAGCATCTCGAGGAAGAGCTCGGGATTGGACCAGTTCAGGTCCCATTGGAAGCGGTGGAAGACGGTCATCACCCAGGCTTCCATCTCGGGCACCCAGGTGAAGTTGCCCGGCGCCGTTTCGGGGAAGACCTCGGGCATGCCGGCCTCGAAGAGGTCGGGCATCGTCCGGTCGGGAAAGGCGTAATAATAGGCGCGCCGCCGCGCGTCGCCCGCCTTGGCGGCCAGGGCCCAGGCGTGGTCGTCGGCCGAATGGTTGAGGACCAGGTCCGCCGCGAGGTACATGCCGCGCTCGTGGAGGAGGGTCGCGGTTTGGACCAGGTCACCGGTCGTGCCGCGGCGCGGATCCACGCCGAGATAATCGCTGACGGCGTAGCCGCCGTCGTTGTTGCCCTCGGGCGAAGGGAAGAAGGGCATGAAGTGCACGAGCTTTACGCCGAGCTCCTCGAGGTAGGGGAGTTTTTCCTCGAAGCCGCGCAGGTTCCCCGCGAAGCGGTCGAGGTAGACCATGTAGGCCGCGAGGCCCGGCTCGAGGTACCAGGGGCCGCGCGATTCCCGCTCGAGGTCGGTGGCCCTGAGGGCCGCGGGACGATCGCGGTACTTGTCGAGGAGGAGGGCCTCGAGGCGGCCGAACAACTTTTCGTAGCCGGGTTCGCCGCCGTAGAGCCGCGCGAAGAGGCGGGTGATGGTTTCGTAGCGGTAGCCGAGTCGGGAGAAAAAGACGGCGTCGCCGCCCTCGGTCCCGCCGAGGCTCAAGGCGGCTCGCGCGAGGAGCCCTCGGGGGCTCGGTGCCTCGTCGTCGCGCCGGATTTCGCCGCTCGTCTTCGTCATGCCTCGCGCTCCCTCCCGGCCGGACTTTCCGCGGGAAAGTCGCGTGGCCGCCGTCCCCCGGTCATTGGCGCCGCGATGCGCTCATCCCAGGCTGCTCGCACAAGTATAAACCGGTTAAGGTTCAAAATAAAAGCGGTTTACCTCCCTGCTGATCCTGCCGATTTTCGGAGGGGATTGATCCGGATTTAGTGGTATTGTTATGTTGGGTAAGCAATTATAAGACCTCACTCGTCGCGTCGTGCCCGAAAGCAGCAGTTTTGCTCCTAGTAAACCGGTAAACTTTTTTTCTTGCATGATTCCGAAAGGGACCCTATACTTGATTTTCATGAGCTTGAGCGCCGCTCAAGCAAGCAATCAAGGAGGAATTATGAAGAGAACGCTCGCGATTCTCGCGTCGCTTATCGCTTTCGCCGGGATCGCCCTGATGATCGCCGGATGCTCCGCCGCTCCCGCCAAGCTCACCTTGGCCCAGGGGAAGCCCGAAATCGACGCCGCCCTCAAGGCCTACGCCGCCGAGTGGTCCACCGCCAACAAGGTTCCCGTCACCATCAAGTCCGTCGGCGGCAGCTCCGGCACCGACCTCGGCACCCAGCTGAAGGCCGACCTCGCCGCCGGCGACATGCCCGACATCTTCGCCATCAACGGCCTCGAGGACTACAAGGAGTGGGCCAATCTCACCCTCGACCTCTCCGGCGAGGAGTGGGTCAAGAACACCTCCGTCGCCTTCAAGGTCGACGGTAAGGTCTACGGCTTCCCCGTCGCGGTGGAAGGCTGGGGCATGGCCTACAACGGCGACCTCCTCGCCAAGGCCGGCATCGATCCGAAGACCCTCGTCAACTACGCCGGCTACAAGGCCGCCTTCGAGAAGCTCGACGCCCAGAAGGCCGCCCTCGGCGTCAAGTCCGTGGTCTCCATGGCCGCCGCCCTCGACATGGGCTGGGTCACCGCCCACCACAACTTCAACTCCCTCCTCTCGAACGGCCTCCCCTACGGCGACCTCTCCGTCGTGAACGCCCTCCTCGCGGGCGACGTCGACGCCAAGCGCCTCGGCGAGTACGCAGACTGGGTCGAGCTCCTCTTCAAGTACGCCGACAAGACCGTCCTCACGACCGGCAACTACGACTCCCAGGTCGGCGCCTTCGCCACCGGCAAGGCCGTCTTCCTCCACCAGGGCAACTGGACCGATCCCAACATGGCCCAGGCCAAGGCGACCTTCCCCATGGCCTTCGCCCCCCACGGCTCCATGGCGGAGGCCACCGACGGCATCTTCGCCGCCGCGCCCTCCTTCTACGTGGTCAACAAGAACTCCAAGAACGTGAAGGCCGCCAAGAAGTTCCTGAACGACCTCGTCTTCAGCGAGGCGGGCAACAAGTACATGGTCGAGGGCGCCGGCATGATCCCCGCCTTCTCCAACGTCAAGCTCAACCCGACCGGCCAGCTCTCCAAGTCCGTCCAGGCCTACTCCGCCGCCGGCAAGGTCTACAGCTGGAGCCAGTACTATTTCACGGGCGATTTCCGCGACAAGACCCTCGCCCCGATCTACAACCAGTTCGCCACCGGCGCCATCGACAAGGCCAAGTTCGTCGAGCTCATGACCAAGGCCTTCCAGGGTCTCAAGAAGTGAGTCCGGTCCGCGGCGCGGTGGTGGGAGCGAACGGCGCTTCCACCTTCGCCCGCGGCGGCCGGAGCCGTTCCCGCCCCGCCTGGAGGCGGTTCGGGGACGGGAGACCGGCGACCAGCGTCCGACACGCCGCCCTCTGGTTTTTTCCGGAGGGCGTTTCATTATGGCCGTTAGGAGATCCAAACCGATGCGGAAAGCGAAACACCCCCCCGTTTTCTGGCTGTTCCTGGCGCCCGTCCTCGTCGCCTTCGTCCTCGTCATCGTGGTGCCCTTCCTTCTCGGCGTGTACTACTCCTTCACGAACTGGTCGGCGACGGCCCGCATCGGCGAAAACCTCGCCTTCATCGGCTTCGGGAACTACGCCAAGATCCTCAAGGATCCCTCCTTCGCCTACTCCTTCATGCTGACGGTCGTCTACACGATCCTCAACATGATCGCGATCAACGTGATCGCCTTCAGCCTCGCCATGCTCGTCACCCAGCGGTTGAAGGGGCGCAACGTGTACCGGGCGGGATTCTTCGTGCCGAACCTCATCGGCGGACTCATCCTCGGCTACATCTGGCAGTTCATCTTCAACAACGCGGTGCCCTCGATCGGCACCCTTCTCGGCTTCGACTCCTGGGCGGCCGCCGAGAACCTCGTCCTCGCAAAAAGCGCCACCGCCCTCCTCGCCCTCGTCGTCGTGGGCGCCTGGCAGTACGCGGGCTACATCATGGTGATCTACGTCGCCGCGATAGAGAACATTCCCCAGGAGCTCATCGAGGCGGCCCAGATCGACGGCGCCTCTCCCCTCCGCCGGCTCTTCGCCATCACCCTGCCGATGACGAGCCAGGCCTTCACGATCACCCTCTTCCTGACGCTCGTGAACTCCTTCAAGCAGTTCGACGTCAACGTCTCGCTGACCGCGGGCGGCCCCGCGGTCATGTTCATGGACCAGCCGATCTACGGCACCCAGCTCCTCGCGATGAACATCTACAACCAGGGCTTCAAGTCGAACGACATGGCCGGCGGGCAGGCCCGCGCGGTCATCTTCTTCCTCGTCTTGGCCATCGTCTCGGTGATCCAGGTCTCCGTCAACAAGAAGAAGGAGATCGAGCTATGACCGACCGCCGCAGGGGCGCGATCGCCCTCGAGATCCTCGCCGTCCTCCTTTTCCTCCTATTCCTCTTTCCCTTTTTCATCGTCCTCGTCAACGCGGCCAAGATTCCCTTCGAGATCACGCAAAGCCCGCTGACCTTCCCCGCGGAATGGCGGAAGATCGTCGACAACATGGTGACCATCTGGACCAGCGTCAACATCCGCTATTCCCAATCCTTCCTGAGCTCGGTCATCATCACCGCGGCCTCCCTCGTCCTCCTCAACCTCCTGGCCTCCCAGGCGGCCTGGGCCCTCGTGCGCACCAAGACGAAGCTGTCGGCGGGCATCTTCATCACCTTCGTGGCCGCGATGGTCATCCCCTTCCAGATCGTCATGTTTCCCCTCCTCACCTGGTTCCGGGAGATCGCCCAGTTCACCGGCATCAGGCTGCTGCGCTCCTACGCGGGCATCGTCCTGGCCTACATAGGGTTCGGCATGTCCCAGTCGATCTTCATGTTCCACGGCTTCATCAAGTCGATCCCCCTCGAGCTCGAGGAGGCGGCGACGATAGACGGCTGCACGCCCCGGCAGATCTTCTTCAAGATCATCTTCCCGATCCTGAAGCCGATCCACGCGACGGTCCTCGTGCTCAACGGCATCTGGATCTGGAACGACTACCTCCTTCCCCTCCTCATCCTGGGCAAGGGCAACAGCGTGATGACCATCCCCCTCGCGGTCTCCAATTTCGCAGGCGCCTACGTGAAGCAGTGGGACCTGATCCTCACGGCCATCTTGATGGCCATGATCCCGATCGTGATATTCTTCCTCATCGCCCAGAAGTCGATCATCAAGGGCATGGTCGCCGGGTCCATCAAGTAGAAGAAAGGCGGGAGGATGCGTCCAACCATCAAGGACATCGCGGAGCGGGCCGGGGTCTCCAAGACCACGGTCTCCTTCGCGCTCAACGACCCGGGCCGCATCTCGGCGGAAACCCGCAAGCGGGTCATGGACATCGTGGCGGAGCTCGGCTACGTGCCGGACCCGGTCGCGCGGGCCCTCACGACCAAGCGGCACGGCGCCCTCGGCCTCCTCCTCCCGCAACCCATCCACGAAGCCCTGGCCAATCCCTATCTCTGCGAGATCGTGCGCGGCATCGGCGAACTCTGCGAGGAGCGCGGCCTGGCGCTGACGATGTTGCCGCCCGTCAAGGGCGCCGTCATCGAGGCGGCCCGCCGCGCCGCCGTGGACGCCCTGCTCACGATCGGCGTCGGGCCCGGCACCGCCGTCGCCGAACTCCTCCATCGCCGCCATCTTCCCTTCGTCACGATAGACGGCGACGAGTCGGCCACCACTGTGAACGTCGGCATCGACGACGAGGCGGCGGCCTACGCCCTGATGCGCCACATCCTCGGACTCGGGCATCGCCGCGTCGCGGTGCTCTCCCTCATGCCCGAATCCTACCTCGACTCCGCCGGCGACTATTCCCGCGTCAGTTGCCTCAGGCTCGCCGGCTTCGAAAGGGCCCTGGCGGAACTCGGCCTCGGGCTCGCGTCCCCGGGAATCGGGGTCGTCGCCGTCGAGGGCTCCCTGGAGGGCGGCCGCCAGGCCTCGCTCCGGCTCCTCTCGGACGGTGGGCGGGCTCCGACCGCCATCGTGGCGATGTCCGACGCGGCCGCCCTCGGCGCCTACGAGGCCTGCCGCGAGCTCGGCCTGGCCATCCCCCGCGACCTGAGCGTCGCGGGCTTCGACGACATCCCCAACGCCTCCCTCGTGTATCCGCCCCTCACCACCGTGCACCAGCCAGGCCTCGAAAAGGGCGCGGCGGCGGCGACCCTGGCCCTCGCCCTCCTCGCGGGAGAGGCTGTCGGGCACCGGATCCTTTCGGCGGAGCTCGTCGTCCGGGGCTCCACGGCGGCGCCCCGGGTCGGCGCCCCGGCGCCGCGGTCCTAGGATAAGCGCGGCTTCGCCCCGAACCACTCAGGCCCATCGGATGCAGCTTCCCGCGGATTTCCGCCGCTTCCTCGCCCCCGGCGCGGACCGACTCGTGGCCCTCGCCGGCATCCTCGCCGGACGCGGGCTCGAGTACAGCGTCCTCCCCGCGGCGGGCGCGCGGCACCTCCTCGTGCGGCTCGGGGCCGGGCGGCCCCGCCTAGTCCTGGTCGCCCACTACGACCGGGCGCCCGGCAGTCCCGGCTTCCTCGACAATTCGGCCGCCTGCCTCGCCTTGGCCGATTTCGGCGCCCGCCTTGGCGGCGGCCTTGGCGGCGGCCTTCGCGGACGCCCGGCAGGCGCCGGCGCGTTGGAGGAGGGCGGCACGGGCGGAGGCGCTCCAAACAGCCTTGCCGGCGGTCCCTACGGCGGCGGCAAGGCCGCCCTGCCCGGGCTCTGTCTCCTCTTCACCGACGCCGAGGAAAAGCCGGCCGAATCAGGCGCCTTGACCCAGGGCGCCTACGCCCTCGCGCGCGGCCTCAAGGCGGCCTTCGCCGCCGCCTTTTCCGCCGACCTCCAGGCTGCCGGAGCCCGGCGCGGGGCGCGGGCCGATGCCGGAAACCCGACGGATGAGCTGCCGCGCTTTCTCGTGCTCGACGTCGTCGGCCGCGGTGACCGCCTTCTCCTGTCGACCGCCTCGGCCGCTCTTCTGGAGCGGAGCGGCAAAGGCGCGGAATCCTTGGCCGGGCGGATCGAAGCCCTCGCCTGCCTGGCCCTCTCCGCCGCCGAGCGGGCGGGCCTGCCCGCCCCCTTGCGCGTGCCCCTCCCCTGGTCGGACGACCTCGGCCTCGTGCTCGGCGGCCTGCCCGCGCTGACCTTGAGCCTCCTTCCCGCGGCCGAGGCCCGCGCCTACGCCACGTTGAACGCCGGGGAGCCCGCCCCGCGCTCCGCCGCGCCCAGCCGCGCCGAGGCCGGTCAGGCTTGGCCCGCCACCTGGGACTACCTCCATACCGCCGCCGACGGCCCGGCGCTGGCCGCTTCCGAGCCCTTCGCCCTCGTGGCCGCCTTCCTCGACGCGCTGGCGCTTCTCGCTTAGCCCGCATTTCTCACCCGACGCGCATGGATATGTGTAAATGATAACGTGGACAATAAATGCGCGTCGGCCGGAAAAATGCGTCCTTTAGGGCAAGAATCGTTGCCGGCGTGGCGTCGCGCCGGCCGCGCCACCCCGCGCCGCGCCACCCGCGCCGTACCGCACCGGCTGCCGCCCATCACCATGAAAGGCTGGGAAAAACACCCAAGGCTGTCGTGAAAAAGGCGGTTTCCGTTTTCGGCAAATCTGATATACTAGGCTATCTTTCGCGTCCGCTCGGCGCCGCCCCGGTGACAGGGTGCGGGCGCGCAGGGGCGCTCTATACGCAAGTATCATTCCGGAAATGAATTGGAGGAACACATGCCCACCAGTCACGAAATACCGCTTCGCAACGACGTGCCCGAAAAAGACCGCTGGAACCTCGAAAAGCTTTTTCCGAGCGAGGAAGCTTGGGAAAAGGCCCTAAAGGACTATGAAGCCCTCGTACCCAAGATCGGGGCCTACAAGGGCACGCTCGGCGGGAGCGCCGAGGCCTTCCTCGCCGCCCTGGCCTTCGACCGCGACTTCGGCATCCTCGACGAACGGCTCGCCTACTACGCCGACCTCCGCCAAACCGAGGACGAGGGCAACGCCGATTCCCGCGGCCGCTTCGCCCGCTACATGATGGCCGCGACGGCCGCGCAGGGCGCCTGGGCCTGGCTCGTGCCCGAGGTCCAGGCCCTTCCCGAGGCCTTCGTCCTAAAGTGCCTGGCCGATCCCCGCTTCGCCGACTTCAAGGTCTTCCTCCGGAAGCTCCTCCGCTTCAAGCCCCACGTCCTCACCGAAAAGGAGGAGCGCCTCCTCGCCCTCCAGGCCGAGGCGAACCAAACGCCCCAGGACGCCTTCTCCGTCCTCACGAACGTCGACATCGACTTCGGCGCCGTGGCGACCAAGGACGGCGACCGCCCCCTGACCCAGTCAACCTTCTCCTCCTTCATGCGCAACCCCGACCGCGAGCTCCGCCGCCGCGCCTATCTCCAGTTCTACGCGGGTTACGAGAAGCACAAGAACACGGTGGCCTCCCTCTACGCCGGATCGGTGAAGCTCGACAAGTACCGCGCCGTCGTGCGGAACTACCCGAGCGCCCGCGCCGCCGCCCTCTTCCCGGACGACGTCCCCGAGAGCGTCTACGACAACCTCGTCGGCACCGTCAACGCCAACCTCGGCGCCCTCCACGAGTACTACGAGCTCCGCAAGCGCGCCCTCAAGGTGGACGAGCTCCGGCACTACGACGTCTACGTGCCCCTCGCGCCGGAGGCCAAGGCCGAGCACTCCTACGATGAGGCCGTGGAGCTCATTTCCGCCGCCCTCGCGCCCCTCGGGAGCGAATACGTCGCTACCCTCGGCGCCGGCCTCCGCGGCCGCTGGGTGGACCGCTACGAGAACAAGGGCAAGCGCTCGGGCGCCTTCTCCGCCGGCTCCTTCACGGGCGAGCCCTATATCCTCATGAACTACAAGCCGGACGTCCTCCGCGACGTCTTCACCCTCGCGCACGAGGGCGGCCACTCGATGCACTCCTGGTACTCCTCGCGCTCGAATCCCTTCCTCTGCTACAACTACACGATCTTCGAGGCCGAGGTGGCGAGCACCTTCAACGAGCAGCTCCTCTTCAAGCACCTCTACGAGCGCGCCGAAAGCGACGCCGCCCGCGCGAGCCTCATGGCGAACAAGGTGGACGACCTCCTCGCGACCCTCTTCCGCCAGACGATGTTCGCCGAGTTCGAGCGCCGGAGCCACGAGATGCTCGAGTCCGGCGAGGCCCTCACGGTGGACAGCCTCCGCGCCGAGTACCGGAAGCTCCTCGTGAAGTACTTCGGCCCCGCGATGGTCCTGGAGGAGGTCTCCGACCTCGAGTCCCTGCGCATCCCGCACTTCTACAACGCCTTCTACGTCTACAAGTACGCCACCGG